>NZ_JBLYNS010000089.1:0-21825 GCF_049310205.1 Endozoicomonas sp. ALC013
GCTGGCTCTGTCCGGGTAAAGCGAACCCTGTATCGATCCGGCTCAGGAAGCAAATGTATAGTCCCCCTGGAACTCCAGGCAGGGATTGTTGAAGGGTTCTGGTTACCCAGGGCGGCAAAGCAAGCGGCATGGATGGTGGCTCAGTTGCCACCAACCGAAGTGGCAAGCCTTCTTGAGTTGCTGGGAAATATGAAACCGTCGGCCAGTACTTTGGCTCGTCTTCCTGCAAAACTCAGTGAACGGTGGGAACAGTATCTTGAACCTTTTGAGTATATGTCTGGCAGACAACTTTCAGGTTCCAGCCAATGCTGCGACGGTAGCGGCCTCTCTTGATGGTGTAATGCTGCCTATGAAGGGCGGAAAGCGTCAGGAAAAACGGGACAAGGGAGCAGCTGAAGGCAAGCTTACCAGAGGCCCTGCGGGTTGTCAGGAAGCCAGTTGTGGGACGCTGTCGCTCTCTTCACTTTTTAAAAAGTGGGTGTCCTTTTTATTGTCACCAATAATTTTGGATAACAGCAGCAGCTCATCTTCAGTTGCCTGATTGAGTACGTCGTAAAGATTTCGATCTTGTCGGGTGAATACTATGCTCATTTGCAAAACTCAAATTTCAAAGCTCAATGCTTCCGTACACTTGCCAGCTCTTAAGTACTGTACTGGTTGGGAATGAAATCTCGAATAATACCTGATAGATGTTATACGGAAAGAGAAGCTGGAGGTTATATATGGTCCGCCCCGCACAAGAGAAACCAGTGTTAAGAAACCATTAAGAAACCAGTGTTAGGTCTTGAAACTTGAATGTGTTCAAAAAGAAAGACCTCACCCTGGATTTTCGCTGCTAATGCTATCACAGGTCAAAGTGCATCCAACAGCCAGCCATAACCAACACGCTCCTGTTCCAGACGCAGGTTTTTTCCGAAGGTATTATCTTTCAGGGCCGCAAACACTGGCGATTCATCCGGGGTAAGCCCCGGCAGTTCACCAGTAAAACGCTTGCTGTCCATCTCCTCTGTACACAGTGCCAAATGCGTTTGCAGGGTGGCTTGGTCCATCAACAAGGAGCGGACTTGCGGAAAATGCTGGCGCAGGCGGGAGAGAATGGCAAAACCGTGGGTGTCAATATCCCCCCAATAGATAATCTCTTTTTCCTTCAGCCAGCCAATGGAAGACAGTGACTGAATACCATAGCCCAGCCCAAAGATGACAATGGCATCCGGTACTGGTGGAAAGGCAAGACCATTGACCTTGTTTTCTGTGATAAACACCTTGCCGGTTCCCGGATCTATAAATTGCGACACCGGAACCGTGATATCCGTCACCGGGCCGGGATGATCCAATAACCGGTATCGCACCAGCGGCTCATCAAACCGTAAACCAAAGCGGCGCTCAAAACCGTTTTCCGCGAGCCCGGCGATGGTCCCATCAAAATCCTCCGGTTCAAGGGCCAGGCTCAGCAACTCCGAGAGAATGCCCTTGTTATTTTCAATAAATTTGCTGTCAACACTTTGGATATCCAACTGGCGGATGTAACGCCCCGGTTTTGGATTCAGCTGAAAATATCGGCAGACCTTCAGCAACCGGGGCCAGCTATCAACCAGCTCCAGGGCTTTTAACGGTTTATCCAGCAGCCAGGGCATTAACTCTGGCAGCTGTCGTCTGGTTGTGCCCGCCAGTTCATCAAACTGGCGAAAGGCTTTGATCTTGCCGATAAAACCCAGCCAGTCTTCCCGGTGTTCAAACACAATGCGCTGGGGCAGGCGCTGGGTACCGAGCTGCTGATGGTTGATGCTGCGATAATCCAGCCGATAACCACTGCCTTTTACCGCCTTGCTATTGCTGTGTAACAGGGCTATCCAGTCCCGCACTTTGGCAAACTCCTGGCTGAGCACTTTGCCGGAAGGTTTGCGAAACGTAATTTCCAGCGGAAACAGGGATTCTCCCTGCAACACACTTCTCAAAAACGCCCCGGAACTCCAGGGGCGCAGGGATTTTTTTTGCAGTTCGGTGAGGGTAATCATTTAGCTAATGGCTTCTGCCCGGTTCTGGCTTATGGTTTCCTTAAGCAGACGCTCCTGCTCCTGCTGTTTCTCCTGTCGGTATTGTTCAATGGTCAGGTTCCGGAGCATAGAGTGGTTCCCGCCCTGGTTATGAACAAAGTGGACAGAGTTCACATAATCTTCAATCACATGAATCTTCTGCAGGGGGGTGACAATCAATAATTGCAGATTCAACCGGCGAAACAGCTCCAGCCCGTAGCGGGCGGACTCGTCAGAACCCCGGCCAAAGGCTTCGTCGATCATAACAAAGCGGAAAGAGCGGGAATGGTTTTCGCCCCACTCCAGACCCAGCTGGTAGGCCAGTGCTGCCGCCAGGATGGTGTAGGCCAGTTTCTCCTTTTGCCCTCCGGATTTGCCACCGGCATCGGAATAGAACTCTTTTTCCGAGTCATCTTCTCGATAGCGTTCCGAGGCATTGAACAGGAACCAGTTGCGCACATCGGTCACTTTGCGGGTCCAGCGTTTGTCCAGTTCGCTCTGGCCTTCCCGGCCATTAAATCGTTCGACAATGGTTTTCACCTGCAGGAATTTGTTTTCCGCATAGGCATCATCGCTGTTATCGGCGGTCAGTGTATCGCCGAGGCAGTTTCTCAGGTCGATTTTGAACTGGTTGATCTCCGGGTCCCGGTGATTGTCCGCCACCAGTCGTATATAGGTGCCGTCGCTGTAGTCAATAGCGGCCAGGGAGCGGTTAATGGTGGCGATTTTATCCCGAATGGTTTGTTGCTGATGATCCAGCCAGTTCTGGAACATGGCCATGTTGTGGATGGTGCCTTCATTAAGCATCTGTTTAAACCGTTGCTCATGGCGGGGCAGGTCTTCCCCTTGCAGGGTTTCCAGCATGGCGGTGAATTCCGCAACTGAGCCCATGGAGGCGTCCACTTCACGGGTTTCCTGGGGATAGGCGTTTTTATAGTCCGCCATCTGCCCGGTAATCCGGGCCGCCAGTTCCCGGGACTTTTTCTCCCGGCTATCCAGGCGATGCTGCAGCCAGCTGCGCATGGTGGATTGGGAGCTGTCGCAGTTTTCAATGGTGATCTTTTTGTCCCCCAGGGCTTCATGTTCCATTTCGGCAAGCGTGGGAAAGCATGACTCCCGGGCGGTTTCCGGAAGCTCTGAAAGCTGTTGTTCAGAAAACTTCAGCAGTTTGTGATCCTGTTTCAGCTTCTCTGCAGCGGTACCGGACTCCCTGGTCAGTTTACGCTCCTGTTCCTCTTTTTCACGAGTAGCTGCTTCACAACGTTCCAGGCGTTCGCGCAAGGTGCGAAGAATGTCGGAGCGTGTTTCAAGCTGCTGCTTTTCCTGTTCCAGGCTGTTGATTTGAATGGCCAGGGGCTGCCAGTTGATTTCGGCAAAATCCGCGTATTTCAGCAGCAGCTTCAGATCTAACTGCCGCTGGTTCAGCTGGTTGATCTGCTGGTTAAACCGCATCTCAGCGCTGGCGGATTTCTGAATGTCGGCTTCCAGCTGTTTACGGGTGGCTTCCAGGGTGAAGATTTTTTCCCGGTTGCTCCAGCCCAGGACAAAACGGGAACGGTCATCAATACGGTAACGGTCGTCTTTTTCATGGCGGCTGCCGCCACTTTTGATCTGTCCGGCGGTGGTGATGGCCCGAACCTCCCGGCGGAAGTCGGCCAGCTGATCGCAACAGATATAGTCAAAGCGCTGGGACAGTTCATGCTCAAGCCAGCTGTAAAACTGGCTGTCGGTCTTGATCGAGACCTTGCGGCACAAGGAGCGAGGGTCAAGGGTATCGGCCGTGGCGCGGGCGGGCTGGCGAACCCGGTAATAGACCAGACGTCCCTTGAGGTGGGTGCGATCCACATAGTCAGCAACGGACTGGTAGTGCTCATCGGGCACCAGCAGGCTCAGGGCAAAATTATGGAGTACTCGTTCAACCGCCCCTTCCCAGTGTTTGTCTTCTTCGCGAACCTGGAGCAGTTCACCGGCAAAGGGCAGGGTGGATTCCGGCAGGTTGAGGGATTCACTCAGGGCCTGACGGATGGCCAGGTTGCGGCTGGGGATATTGGACTGACGACTTTTCAGCGAGGCGATCTCTGCTTCCAGTTCATCGTGCTGACTGCGCAGTTTCTGGAACTCAACGCGGTGTTCCACTTGCTGGTTTTGCAGATCGGCCTGCTGTTTCTCCAGGGATTGCAGTCCGGTTTCCGCCTGCTGCCGGTTATGAAAAAAACCATCGTCGTCTGCAGGTTGGGAGAATTCCAGGATGTTGCACAGTGCCTGGTAATCATCACAGGCTTTGGCGATGCGGTTCCGTTCCCGTCCCAGTCGTTCCAGTTCTGTTTTTAGTTCGGAGAGGCGCTGGCCACCATTCTGGTCAATGGCCCGTTCCAGTTCACGGCTGGTGGTGCGCAGGTCATCAATGGACAGACGCAGCTCCTGCAGGCGGGATTCGAGTTTTTGCTGTTCCTGTTCCCGGCGTTGGATGCGCTCCGTCAGCAGCGTGATTTTTTTATCGGCAAAAAAACCGTACAGCGCTTCTCTGGACTGGCGCAGGGCCGCAATGCTTGACTCAATGCTTTCATACTGGTTGCAGTTGTCAATCATGGGGGCGAGGCGGTCAATTTGCTGGCGAGCTTTCAGTACCGCCTCGTGAGCCCGGTTAAGATTGTCAAACTGACGACTGAGTTCGTTGACTTTCTCTTCGGCATCAGTGCTTTCCAGCATGTGGCTGCGGACAAACTCGGTCAGGTTGCCCACGGATTTCATGGAGACGGTCTGGTAAAGCAGCTCCAAAGCCTGATCGTTGTCAATGCCCATCTGGCGACGGAACTCGGCCTGGTATTGGCTGAAACTGTCAAACAGCTTGATGTGCTCCTTTCGTTTCAACTTTTTTTTCAGGTCACCAATATCACTGCCAAAGCCGCTGAAGTGTTTGGCAATGGATAACGGTTTTCGTGCCACCAGATAGAAGCGCTCCGGCGTATTGCTGTTATCCCGGCTCCAGAATACCTGGGCCAGGGTGATGGTCTGGTCAAACCCTTCGTTGACAAAACGGGCCAGCAGGACGCTGTAGCTGTTATGGTCGCGCAGGGCCACCGCTTTGGCGCTGAGGGTGTCGTCATCCTTGGCGCTTTTGTAGTATCCGCGCACATAGGAGGTGAGGTTGCGCTCTTTGGTTTCCGCACCCGCCGCCTTGTTGTAGGTGATTTTCTGGCTGGGGACCAACAGGGTGGTGAGACCATCCACCAGGGTGGATTTACCGGAACCGATATCCCCGGTCAGCAGGCTGTTATCACCACCGGGGGTGGCGACCCAGATTTTTTTGTGAAAGGTTCCCCAGTTCAGCACTTCCAGGGCTGCCAGACGAAAGCCAGCCCGTTTTGTGCTGTCGGAAAAATCAAACGAGTGTGTCTGCATGGTCCCGGTATACCTTGAGTTTGTCGTTAAAATCCGCCAGCCAGTCGGCATCCACCAGTGCCTTGATGATGCGTCGTACTTCCCAGGCGGGGGGATTGCCGGACAGTTTTTTCAGGAAGCCAAATTCGGCCACTTTATTGATGTGGGTATCGATCTGGTCAAACAGTCGGGCTTCATTGGCCCGGTCCGGCAGGAACACCCGCATCATCTCAACGATCTGTTCACGGTTCAGGATCAGCCGGGCATCACCACCGCTGGCGTCCTGCTCCACCATTTTTTTGCGCAGCAGTACGCAGAGCAGGCTGACCGGAAAACTGAGGGGGCGACGGGCCACCAGTCGCGGCAGCTTTGTCTTGTCGTCGTCTGCTTCGGTGGTCTCTTCATCCAGTTGCCGGAGAAAAGCGTAGCCTTCGGCCTCGTCCAGGATCAGGTCCAGACCCATGACCCGGACATAGTCCAATACTGGCCCATGAAGTTCTTCAAGCTGCTGCCATACCGCTGGATTCTGGTCCCGGTAGACAACACCTTTCATCAGGTTGACCACAACGACACCCAGATTGGCGTTCCCCTGTGATGGGGCTGATTCATTCTTACTCATTTTGTTATGACGAAGTGATTAATAGGTAAAAAACCATTAACGGGTGAAAATCACCGAAGGCATCCACGCCGCTTTAGTATTCCCGGTATTGTCCAGCCACTGAACCGCTTGATTATGTTCAGCGTTGATTACCGCCCGATCCGATTCAGCCGCGATATGTAAGTAGGCGACCACTTCGCTTAATCCTTTTTTCACCGGGTAGAGTTCCAGCAGTTCTGCCAGGGTGATTTGTGACCGGGTTTGCAGGGCGAAGCGAATCTGGCTTTTCAGGGCCTGCTCATCCACATAGTGCTGATTATAGAGTGCGCTGGTGTCCACATCGCCCTGACCCTCTTCCGGCACTTCATCAATCACCGGGCGCAGGGCAGGGCGGAACAGCCCCCGACCCATGGGCAGCTCCACTTCCGGTTTTAATGGCGACAGTGTGGTGAACAGTTTATCCGGTGGCGGGTGCTGGCGAATGGTGATGGCGTTCTGCTCAATATCCCGGACAATCTCCATAATCCGGCGGTTTTCCAGCCAGGCCTGGTCATCCAGGTAGCGGCGTAACTGTTCCACTAACAGGGCGCAGGTGCTGTTCACTTTTTCCCCGGCTTCCAGCAGACGAAAACGAATGCCGTCCAGCAAAGGGTCTTTATCACTGTTGAGGCTATTGATTTCCGGCAGCCGGAGGACTTTTTGCAATGTCTCCTGCAATTCATCCTGGCTGACCGGGGACATCAGCCAGCTCCAGAATGCCTTGAAGCTGCGCCCCTGGTCCGATTCAGTAATGGCATCCTGCTCCGAGAAAATGGTGTCCAGCATCTGGCCCTTACCGCTGCTGCTGGTGGTGATCCGCTCTCTGACGCCCCGGTCCAGTGCCCGGAAGTTCTCTTCCACCTGACGGAAGTCAGACAACAGCTGCCGTGCGGTATCTTCTGCCTGCAGGAATTTTTCCTTGATACGGGTACCGTCGTGAGGGGTGACATGACCTTCACGAAGCTGGGCAATCTGTCGTTCAATGGCGGTCTTTTCCTGCTCTAATTGTTGAATGCGCAGGGTGGGGTCGGTTTCGGTCTCATCGGCAATTTCCCGCAGTAGCCGGAAAATGGTCAGTAGTCTGGACTCGGTGCCGACAAATTGTTTCTGTTCAAAACTGGCAATCCACTCAATCACTTTTTCGGTGGCGGGCGTCAGGTCAAACAGCGGTTCATCACCCATGCTGGCGGGTGGGTAATACTTTCTTAAATACCCGTGTTCACCGGCAGACCAGTTGTTGAGATAATCCCGCCCTTTTTTGGGGTACCGGTTCTCCCCGGTGGTTTCCCGTAGATGGTGCAGGTAATCGTCCAGCCTGGTGGCCAGCTCTTCTGCCCCCACCGAGCGTTGGTTGGTGGCAATAAAGGCGCGGTGCAGGAAGCTGATAATCAGCGGTGCGCTGTCTGCCTGCAACAGTCGCCAGGCCGGGTGGCTGCGCAGGCCGGAGATACGGTTGAAGTCCATGGGGCAGAATGAGTAATGACAGAGCCAATAATAAATAATGGCTGTGATGGTAGTTGATTACGGAAGCTTATTCCATGACTTCGCTCCTATTCTCTCCCGGTTAGAAATTCTACCTGAATAACTTCCTCTGTTTGCCACAGAGACACGGAGGCTCAGAGGAAAAGATTTTTCTTTTCTCCGCGCATCCGTCTCTCTGTGGCAAGGCTTTTCTTTGCTGGATAACATCGAAAATGTGGCAGTTATTTCAGGGCAGTTCCATAGAGAGCATTCGCCGTTTTTTCCGGTAATGGCGACGATACCTGTTCTCATGCTTACGCCATAAGTCATTTGCCTTTACAATAACCAGCCATAAGATTGATCGAACGAATGCCGGGAAGGATCATGACTGACAGTGGCAAGCAAAAGCATGATGGCACAACGCACTTTGGTTATCGTGATGTGCCAGAGAGTGATAAAGAAGGGCTGGTAGCGGGTGTCTTTCACTCGGTAGCCAGTAGCTATGATGTGATGAATGACCTGATGTCCCTGGGTATTCATCGGCTCTGGAAGCGTTTTACCATTGAGCTTTCTGCCGCCAGGCCCGGTCATGTGGTGCTGGATATCGCCGGGGGGACTGGCGATCTGGCCAGGCAGTTTTCCCGTATCGTTGGAGAAACCGGGCGGGTTGTGCTGGCGGATATCAATGAATCCATGTTGCGCGTCGGTCGGGATCGACTGACTGATCAGGGTATTGTTGGCAATATGGAGTTTGTCCAGGCCAATGCGGAATGCCTGCCTTTCCCGGATAACACCTTTGACTGCATTACCATCTCTTTTGGTCTGCGTAATGTGACGGATAAGAATGCGGCACTTCGCTCTATGTGCCGGGTGTTAAAGCCGGGTGGGCGGTTGCTGGTTCTAGAGTTTTCCAAAACCAACCATCCATTGCTGACCAGGGCTTACGATGCTTATTCGTTCAGTTTGCTGCCAATGATGGGCAAGCTGGTGGCCGGGGACTCCGAAAGTTATCAGTACCTTGCGGAAAGTATTCGCATGCATCCGGATCAGGAGACGCTGGAAGGCATGATGAAACAGGCCGGGTTTGTCAATACGGCCTACCACAATATGACCGGCGGCATTGTGGCGCTGCATAAGGGAGTTAAGCCCTGATGGCCGACTCTGATAACAGCTCTTCTGACAGCTCTGTTGATAACATCGTCGTCAAGATGGGGTTGCTGGCCGCCCTCGAGCGTCAGGTCAATTCACTGTTGGCTCTGGATCCGGTCACCATAAAAAAACTGTCGCACTGGTTTGGTAAGGTGGTGGCTTTTCAGTGCACTTCGCCGCAGTGGTTATGTTATGTCCACTTTGAGCATGACCGTATTCGTCTTGCCAGTACTCTTGGTGAAGAGCGCGAATATGCGGTGGATGCCACCTTTACAGGTTCCAGCATTGCATTTGTCACACTGGCGACGCGCAGGAATCTGCCGTTTGCTGATGTTCCCGGGTTGAGTGTTTCTGGTGATAAGACACTGATTGCTGATTTGCAGCAGATTCACCAGCAGATGGAGTTGGACTGGGAAAGACCGCTTTGCCAGACCTTTGGCGACATCACCGGACATTTTATGGCCCGGGGGCTCCGCTTCGTCGGTGACCATGTTCACCGGGGGCAGCAGCTGGTTATGGACAACCTCGGGGAATACCTTCAGGAAGAACTTCGCCTGATTCCGTCAAGGATTGAAGTGGAAAGCTTTGCGGAGGAAGTGGGGTGCCTGGCTGAGTCGATGGAGCGGCTGGAAGAGCAATGGCAAATCATACAACCTGCAAAAAATACATCTGATGCCAAATCATAAGTCGGGGGCCTGACGTTGATCCGTTTGTTGAAAATTGTGGCCGCTGTCGCCCGTAACCGGCTGGATAATCTGATTGATTCGGAGCGCTCACCGTTCTGGCTGCGCTGCCTGCTGATTTTGCTGCCCTGGCGCTATGTTATCCGCAATAATGCCCCCCGGGGTGAGCGTGTCCGCCTCTCTCTGGAGGCGCTTGGGCCTATCTTTATCAAGTTCGGGCAAATCCTCTCAACCCGGCGGGACCTGTTGCCGGATGATATCAGTGATGAGTTGTCCCGGCTTCAGGACGATGTGCCGCCGTTTCCCGCCGCCGAGGCGATTGGCATTATTGAGTCCAGCCTGGGCAGCGATGTTGATACCCTGTTTGCCCGTTTTGATCGTGAACCATTGGCTTCTGCCTCGGTTGCCCAGGTTCATACCGCTCAGCTGCATACCGGTGAAGAGGTGGTGGTCAAAGTGATTCGTCCGGGCATTGACCGGGTGATTCGCAAAGACATTGGCTTAATGTATCTGTTTGCCCGCGTGCTGATTGCTTTATCAAAAGACGCTCGTCGTTTGAGGCCGGTGGAAGTGGTGGCCGACTATGAACGTACCATTCTGGATGAGCTTGATCTGTTGCGGGAAGCGGCTAACTGTTCGCAGCTGCGACGTAACTTCCTGACCTCTCCCCTGTTGTTTGTGCCCCAGGTTTACTGGGATTACTGCCGCACAAAAGTGATGGTCGTTGAGCGGATTTACGGGGTGCCTGTTTCCGATATTGCCACGATGAAAGCGCAGCATGTGGATATGAAAAAACTGGCAGAGCGGGGCGTTGAAATATTCTTCACCCAGGTGTTTCGGGATCGCTTTTTCCATGCGGATATGCATCCGGGCAATATTTTTATTGATACCACCAATCCTGCTGAGCCGCGCTATATCGGGATCGACTGTGGCATTATCGGTACGCTTGAGCCGGAAGATCAGCACTATCTGGCCAGTAACCTGCTGGCTTTCTTTCGGCGGGACTACCGCAAGGTTGCCCAGTTGCATGTGGATTCCGGATGGGTGCCCAGAGATACGCCGGTAGGAGAGCTTGAAGCGGCGATTCGTACCGTCTGTGAACCGATCTTTGAAAAGCCCCTTAAGGATATCTCCTTCGGCCAGCTGCTGGTCAGGCTCTTTCAGGTGGCTCGCCGCTTTAATATGCAGGTTCAACCGCAGCTGGTGCTGCTGGAGAAGACATTATTGAATGTCGAGGGATTGGGGCGGCAGTTATACCCGGATCTGGATCTCTGGGCCACGGCTCAGCCCTATCTGGAAAAGTGGATGAAAGGCCAGGTCAGCCCAACTGGTATTCTCTGCGATATTAAGGAGCAAAGTGCAGACTGGCTGCTAAGTGCTCCCGTGATGGCCCAGAGAGTGATGTCAACGGTGCGAACCCTGGTTGACCAGCAACAGGCGTTGCATCATCAGCAGGTGAGGGCGGAAAAACGCCAGCAAAAGCAGAGGCGTTTTGGTGTTCTGCTACTTCTGGCAGGCGGGGCGTTGATGGTGACTTCAGGTTCCCTTTTTGTGGAAAAAGAGCTGCTGGATCAGACAATGGTTGGATTACTGGCTGTGGCAATGGGTGGTTGGCTGGTTGTTCGCTAAGAAGGTTGCCAGCTTATACCGTTGCTATGACACCCCCCGGGTCAGGCACGAATCGGCCCATGAACTTTTTTTACTACCGGGGGTCAACATATTGGTATCCATCAGCTATCAGGAGTTGCCCCATGAATTCGGTTCCGGGTGGTTTTGTAAGCCGCGCCCAACCATCAGGCTACGGCGCTACTGAAGCGTCAGGTCCAGATGTGCCTGGACGTTTCTCGGGGCATGACGTTGTTGTTTCCCAGCCTTGTCACCTGTGTGCTGCGCCTCCGCCGTCCTACTCGGAAGCTATGAGGCAGACGCCACAAGCTTTTCCAGACCGTAATAAACCTGTTCCTGAACGTAATCGTAATAATGTGCTTTTGCTCAATAACGTCAGGATGCAGATGAGAGAAGATGCTTTCCAGGTAGAGCGGCGTGCTAACGATAAAGGGTGTTGTGAACAGCTATTTGGCAATGGTTGCTTAGGTGATCTTCTCCAAGCCTGTTGTGTTAGTGCCTGCATGCTAACGTTGTCGTGTCTCGGTGGGTAACAGGGATATGATATCTGATCAGCCGCGTAAGTATGTGAACAAATAAAATGATTGGATAGTGTTATGAAAACAACTCACTGGTTGGATGAGGTTCAGTGGAACGATGATGGCCTGGTGACAGCCATTGCCCAGGACCATAAAACCGCAGAGGTTTTGATGTTGGCCTGGATGAACCGGGAATCGCTGGAACTGACCCTGAAAGAACAGGTTGCCATTTACTGGTCCCGTTCACGGGGCAGGCTATGGCGCAAGGGCGAAAGCTCTGGCCATACGCAACGGCTGGTAGAGTGTCGCCTTGACTGTGATGGCGATGCGATCCTGCTGAAAGTGGAACAAACAGGTGGTATTGCCTGTCACACAGGACGTAAGTCTTGCTTTTATCGTCGCCTCAGGGATAACCATGGAGACGCATCGTGGGATACCGAAGAGCCGGTGTTGCAGGATCCGGCAACGATTTATGGACATCGGTAAAGGCTGTATTCTTTGCTGTAAATCATCCCACAGGTTAAAACATGAACGATATAATCAAAAAATTGACTGAAGTATTAAGCAACCGCAGGCAAGCTGATCCGGATTCCTCGTATGTTGCACAACTTCATAGCAAGGGACTGGACCATATTCTGAAAAAAGTGGGGGAAGAGTCAGCAGAAGTGCTGATTGCCGCCAAGGCATCAGAATATGACCATAATCGGGAGGCGGTTATTTATGAAACGGCTGATCTCTGGTTCCATACTATGGTCATGCTGTCCCATCTTGGGCTTGAGCCTGCTGATGTGTTGAATGAGCTGGATCGTCGTTTCGGGCTTTCCGGTATAGAAGAGAAAGCATCCCGCGGGTAACTGTATTTCCCGACTTTTCCTGAACGTTTGTTGCAAAATAGCCACGCCCCTGGGAGCCTGACCGAGAATAGCGCCCGTCTAGGCGACCCCGTAGCGAGGATGGCAGAAAATTGAGGATAAAAATTCGGTTTTGTGAGGTGAATAGCGGGGCTATTTGCCGAACAAAAGCGAATTTTTAGACCAATTTGCTGCCACCGCACGACTGTATGGATGCAGGAGCTAGGGCAACGCAGGAGCAGTTGCCGCGTAGGGCAGTCTATTCTCGGACAGGCTCCTGGTGATGGAATGGGGTAATATGTCCTCTCTTTGTGTATTATTTGATCAGCTTTATGGAGAGCTGAAGGAGTAGAAAATGGGTTTTGGTGGCATCAGTATCTGGCAGTTGCTGATCATTCTGTTGATCGTAGTGATGCTTTTTGGTACGAAAAAGCTTCGTGGAATGGGCAGTGATCTGGGCAATGCAGTAAAAGGTTTTAAAAAAGCACTGGGCTCTGATGAAGAGTCGGAAGGTGAGAAAAATAATGAAAAAAACTCAGGGAAGCCTGAGCTGAAGGCTGGCTCTGTTGAGCAGCGTAATCTTGAGTCTGACCTGGAAAAGTCCAGGCATAAGCAGTCTTGACTGTATAAAAGGGCTTTCAGGCCGGTTTTGGCGGAAGCTGTTCTTTTGAGCCAGGTGTGATCCCCTCTTGCAGGGGAGCTACAGCTACGCTTTGGTAATTGAGTGGCGATCGAGAGGTGTGATAGTTCGCTGTGCTTGATATAGGTTTTACAGAGTTGTTATTGGTTGCCGTAATTGCCCTGGTGGTGCTGGGTCCGGAGCGCCTGCCTCAGGCCATCCGGACAACCGCTTACTGGGTGGGCAAAATTCGTCGCAGTTTTCAGTCCGTCAAAGAGGAGCTTGAGCGGGAGATTGATGCCGACGGAATCAAACAGCAATTGCACAATGAAGCTGTCATGAAAGAGTTGAATAAAACTCGCGAACAGTTTCAAAGTCAGATCAATGATCTGAAAAAGTCTGTGAGCATTGATCCTGCCGAAGACCAGACGTCTTCCGGTGTAAATGCCTCGTCCGGGGTTGACAGTGGCTCAGTGAGTGGAGATGGCAGTGTTAACCAACAGGCAGTGAATGACACCTCTGCTCGCCTGTCTCAGGAAAAGGGCAGTAACTGACACTCCCCGCCCTGGCGGGCGAGGGTTCTTGATCGCTCAAGAACGTTTCTGTTTCACGGTCCGTAGCTCAGGGAACAGGTGGGGCCGCCTAGGCTTGGTTATCGCATAAAAGTTCCACAGTGGGAGCTTTTACGATGACGAATCAACCCATGCTCCCCAAGTCTCACACGAACTCCGCAGACTTTACATCCCGTCTGCCCGACGGTAGGTCTACAAAAGACTGAATAAAGTTAGCAAGGAATGAACAAACACTCAAGCGGAGCGCTCTGCGCGCTCCTGTCTTATATCACCGCCCGATTGGGCGATGCTTTACGACGGGTTTGGTAAACTATGTCACAACAAACGTCGGATGATTCTCAACAGACATCAAAAGGTCAGGATAAAGAGCAGCCGCTCGTTCAGCACCTCCTTGAGTTGCGCGGGCGTATCCTGAAAAGCCTGGTTGCCGTGCTGGTGGTTTTTGCCGGGCTGTTTTATTTTGCCAACGATATTTACGTTTATATCTCGGAACCGCTCCGCGCCAGCCTGCCGGAAGGCAGTACCATGATTGCCACCGAGGTGGCCTCACCCTTTCTGGCACCCTTTAAGCTGACCATTGTGCTGTCGCTGTTTATTGCGATTCCATTTATTCTCCATCAGGCGTGGGGCTTTATTGCGCCTGGCCTGTATCGGCATGAAAAAGTCATCGCAATTCCTCTGCTGGTTGCCAGTATTGTGTTGTTTTACCTGGGCATTGCCTTTGCCTACTATGTGGTCTTCCCTTTGATTTTCTCGTTTTTCACCACGGTTGGCCCTGAGTCAGTCACCGTGATGACGGATATCAACAGTTATCTGGATTTTATCCTGAAGTTGTTCTTTGCCTTTGGTATCGCTTTTGAAATCCCTGTGGCGACGGTTCTGCTGGTGTGGTCGGGGGTGACTACGGTCGAAAGCCTCAAGGAAAAGCGCCCATACGTGGTGGTTGGCTGCTTTGTGATCGGTATGATCATGACGCCGCCTGATGTTATTTCACAGTCTCTGCTGGCCATTCCGATGTGGCTGTTGTTTGAGTGCGGAATTCTCTTTGCCCGGTTTGTGAAAAGCCGGAAACCGGATGAGGCAGAAACTTAGTACTCTTTCGCAACGCTTATTATCGTTGTAAGCATTGGTGTTCAATGCAGATATAGAAGTATTGAACCTTTTCTTGTTTTGTCGGTCAAATTCATCTTTAAGCAAAAAATTGAAAGATGATAGGTATATATACCTGGAGTGACAGATGAATCTTAATCCTCATCCTCATCGTTATAGAGAAGTTTGCAGAGCTATTGCTCCCGATTTGCAATCCATGACTTTCGGGTCAGAGCAAGGCTCGGACCCGAAAAATGGCAACGCAGAGAGTGTCAAGGTGTTAACTGGTGTTGAGCCAAAGATTAAACCGGAAACCATTGATCAAACCAGGAAGTTATGTGTCGGCCTGGAACAACACAAGGTGGTTAAGCTGGAGCAGATTCAGACTTATCTTACTGGAGGGGCTGATCTGAATACAGAGATTACCCTCGGCGACTTGAGAGGTTGTAACCCATTGCACTCTGCGGCCATATCAGGCAATGGAGAGGCGGTGGCAGCCATCATTGCCACGGGTAAGGTAAACAATATCAATGTTGTTAATGGACATGGTTTTACGCCACTGGCATTGCTTTGTGGGGCCAGGGCTGAGGACGCCAAATTCATTCGTCGTTTTGACAGTGTATCCGAAGAGCGCAATGGCAGGCGTGTGGGTCTTGAGGCCTTGCTTGGGGCAGGTGCCAATCAGCACATGATGGATAGCAACAGTTGGAAGCCTATTCACCATGCCGCCAGGCACAACTTCCCGGGATTGATCGAACTTCTGGTGGAACAGGACCGGTTCGCTGGTATTGCTGGCATTGCTGGTATTGAGAGCGCCGCACTTTCCACCGATATCATCAATTGCCAGGATCGACAGGGCAATACGCCATTGCACATCGCTGCCAGTAATAACCAACTGCATGCGGTAGAGGTATTAATAAAGCTGGGAGCGAATGTCAACGCGCTCAACAAGGCTAACCAGAAACCATTGCATCGGCTGTGTATGGTTCAAAATAACAATAATACCTACGGAGGTAAGGTAGCCTGTTTGTTGCTGGAGAAAGACCCAGATCATAACTGTCAAGATAAACATGGATTTAACTGGCTTGAATACGCGTGCAGAAACGGCATGGTTTATCTTCTGGTGTATGTTGCAAGCGTGGAAAATTCGGTATTGCACAACCAGGAGAATAAAATCACCGTGGACTTAAATGGTAGATGCAATGTGAATACTGGCAAGAAATCAAGCATAACCCGGAGTCAGTTCGAGCGAGTTATCACGTTGCTCAAGCCACTTTCAGGTGTCGAGGTCTCTGCACCGGAACAATTCTGCGAAGAAGGTGTTCGAGATTCCCAGGTGCAGAATGAGAAAGATACTGATGACGGTTGCATGGATGTCAGTGTGGATCAATCGCCATTTCTGCCCCCCTCAATGCAATCAGGTTGGAAGGATGACAATAGTTCTTTTTAGTGAACGAAGTTGACCGTGAATGGTATGCCTTGTGTGGCAACTGCTCCTGCAGTTGCCTCTAACCATGCAGTCGCGCGTTGGTAGCAAATTGGTCTGAAAGTCCGATTTTGTTCGACAAATAGAACTACTTCCCCCCCAATCTAACAAAAACGTATTTTCCACCAATTTCTATCGTCCAGGCTATGCTCTCTGGTCGCCTGGACGGGGTCGCCGAGACGGGGTCGCCCATAAGGTTCAGGTGCTATGCTATCCTATGATACGGTTGTTTCAGGGAGGAAGTATGCCATATCCCCACTTCTCAGATGGTCAGGAAGCGTTTAATTCTGACCACATTTACCAGCATTCACCATTTGATGTTTCCATTGAGGTGGTCCAGAACGGCCTGCTCTGGCTACTCTCTGATCCGGTTTTTCACCCACTTAAAGCATCGCTTTCGAGTAATTATTTGTCTGTGGATGAGTTAAGGGATGAGCTGGTATCTGGTAAGATCAAGCTACCGTCGGCAGCCATTGATCGGGTACTTGATGAGATTGACCGGCTTGTGGATGATTATCGGAAAGGCGTCGCTTTTTAAGCACTCTGATTTTCCTTTTATATGAATGTGTCAGTTTCAGTTCCCTGCTGATTAACTGGCTTATCAGCGTATGGCTGTTTAGATGAATCTTCTCCTCCTTGAGCAACAACACTTTATTGATGAATGGCATGCAGAGCTGGACCAGCGACAGTTAAGGCATGTGCTGGACGTTCATCAGGCCAGTGAAGGCGATATGCTGCGTGTTGGCCTGGTGAATGGCAAGATGGGCACGGGGAAAATTACTCATCTGTCTTCAGAAATAATGCGTCTTGAGGTGGAGCTGAATATGCCTCCCCCTCCGGCCCTGCCTTTGACGGTTCTGCTGGCTTTACCCCGGCCCAAAATGCTCAAACGTTCACTCCAGCATCTGACGGCGCTGGGTGTTAAAAAGATTATCCTGATGAACAGTTATCGGGTTGAAAAAAGTTTCTGGCAGTCCCCTTGGTTAAGCCCCGGGAAAGTGCGTGAGCAGCTGATACTGGGTCTTGAGCAGGCCCGGGATACGATCATGCCAGAAGTGATTCTTGAAAAGCGTTTCAAACCTTTTGTGGAAGATCGTTTGCCGACCCTGGTGGCAGGAAAGCTGGGGCTGGTGGCTCATCCGGCAGGGGGTGAAAGCTGCCCGCATCAGATTTCCAGGCCTGCTGTGCTGGCTATTGGTCCGGAAGGGGGCTTTATTGACTATGAAGTGGATAAACTGGCACAGGCCGGGTTTCAAAGGATCCATCTTGGACCACGTATTTTACGGGTCGAGACGGCGGTAACGGCCATCGTCAGTAAACTTTACGACTGATACTCAACAGAGTATGGTAAAAGTGAGCGTTCTGGCGATAATCCAGTCACTGTCGCTCACTCCATACAGTGGGTTGATAGATATATTAACTGACTGTTTCACAATAAACGGTATCAACACGGCTCTGACTATGGACGGAAAGAGATTAGTAGTTGTAGGTTTGTTCGCTCCCCTGCTTTTTACTGCCAATGCATTGGCATCACCTGCAAAGCATCAGCTGTTGGATAAACTTTATGACCAGACAGGACTGGAACGTCAGCTTGACTGGATACACGACAGTATGACTCTTCAGCAGCAGAAATATCCGATTCCTGAGCCAGTTGTGGATACGGTCAATCAGGTGGTCAAAATTCGTTACAGTCCCGACTTTTTTCGGGCTTCCATGAAAGTAACCCTGGATGAAGCGTTGTCGGTGGGTGAATTGGACCGGTTGATTGACTGGTTCGGATCGCCCCTGGGTAAGAAAATTCTCCGCCTTGAGGCTGAAGCCAGTGATCCTGCCAATCAGGCAAAAATGGAGATGTATATCCGGGAAAAACTGTCGGCGGAGCTGCCCAGAAATAACCGGATAATTTTAATAGAAGAGTTGATGGAAGCACTTGATGCTGTTGAGCTGAGTACCGAGCTGGCTGCCAGTGCTTCAGTGGGAGCCCAGAGAATGCTTCGGGAGGTCATGCCCGCAGGTGCCGAGCAGCCAATGAGACCTGCCCAGGTGTTGAAAGCTCAGGAGAAGCCCTATATCCGGAAAGATATGCCGGAAAGAATGCGGGATATCTTTCTTTACACTTATAAATCTCTGCCGGACAGTGATATCCGGAGATATCTCGACTTTGCCCGTAAAAGTGCCATGCAGAACTTCCAGCGTGGACAAATTCAGGCAATATCGCGGATGCTATAGGAGGCTGACCGAGAATAGACTGCCCTCCTCGCTACGTGCGCTATTCTCGGTCAGCCTCAGTTTGACGGGTACAATCTCCGTTCACCCTGAGCGGAGTCGAAGGGTGCTTGGCACGATCTATCAGAGTCCGGAGTTTTCGCCCTTCGACAGGCTCAGGACGAACGGAGTCCGGAGGCACGACAACCCGTCAAATTCATTGAAACCATGTACTAGCTCATCTCCTGAGGGTCAATATCTACCGTCCACTTCAGTTGTCTGGGAAGCCGGTGGCTTTCCAGGTAGCTGACAACGCTACTCACCACCGCGTGTAAATGATTTCTGCTTTTTCCCTGGATAAGAAGGTGCCAGCGGTAGCGTCCCTGACGCTTTTCCATGGGGGCTGGAATCGGACCCAGTAACCGAACATTGCTGCCTTCGGCTGCCCGCTCAGCATAGTGTCTCAACGCTGAGAGTAGGGCTTCACTTTCCCCCTGGTTAACCGACTCTGATCGAACCAGGGTTAAATATCCCTGTGGGGGAAGATTCAGGCTTTTTCTTTCCATAAACAGACTGCTGGCAAAACGGCTGTAATCGTTCATGGACAGAAGCTGGAGCGCAGGGTGTTCCGGATTATAGGTTTGAATAATAACCTGTCCGGGCTTATTCCCCCGTCCTGCTCGCCCCGCCACCTGCATAATCAATTGGCCGGTTCTTTCCGGTCCTCTGAAGTCAGAGCTGAACAGCCCTGCATCGGCATTGACGATGGCAACCAGGGTCACATTCGGGAAGTGGTGACCTTTCGCCAGCATCTGTGTGCCCAGCAGTATGCAGGGTCTGCCGGACTGCACTTCCTCCAGCATATTGCTCAACGCTTGTTTTCTGCGCGTGGTGTCCCGGTCGATTCTCAGCACGGGATAACCGGAGAAGTGTTGGCTGAGGGTCTGCTCTGTCCGCTCCGTACCCTGGCCTACAGGTTGAAGCTTTCTGCTCCGGCACGATGGGCACTGCCATGGGATAGCCTGTTGCAGATCGCAATGATGGCAGTGCATATGGGGAGGGTAACGGTGAATGGTCATGTGCGCATCGCAGTGCGGGCAGTCGATAATGGTGCCGCAGTCCTGACAGATCATGGATGGCGCATAGCCACGACGGTTCAGGAAAACCATCACCTGATTGCCTCGTCCAAGATGAGCAGTCATTCTTTGCAGCAGTTCTGTGGATAAGCCGTCTTTCAGAACCTGGTGGCGCATATCCAGCAGCTCCATGGCGGGTGGACGCGCATTCCCTGCCCTCTGCTTCAGGTGAAGCTGAGTGTATTTTCCCTGATGCGCATTGTGTAGCGTTTCCAGGGAAGGGGTTGCCGATCCAAGGACGACCGGACAGTGGCACTGGCTGCCGCGGAATATGGCAAGATCCCTGGCGTTATATCGCAGGCTTTCCTGCTGCTTATAAGAGCCGTCATGCTCCTCATCAACAATAATAAGCCCAAGGTGTGGCATTGGGGTGAAAATGCCTGAACGGGTGGCAATCAATATGCCAGCCGTGCCCCTGGCCGCTTCGAGCCAGCCTTGTAATCGTTCACCATCGCTGAGCCCCGAATGCAGGCAGGCAACCGGTACCTTGAAACGATCACGAAAGCGCCTGACCGTCTGAGGCGTGAGGCCGATTTCCGGAATCAGCACTAATGTCTGCTTACCGTTGGCCAATGCTGCTGAAATAGCCTGCAGGTACACTTCGGTTTTGCCGCTGCCGGTGATGCCTTCCAGAAGATAAGTGCGATAGGATCCCAGGCAATCGGTAATGGCTTCACAGGCAAACGCCTGTTCTTCGTTCAGCTGAAGGTGAGCAGACTTCAGTGGGTTGGTGGTTTCGGTAAACAGGCGTGGGGAAGGCTCAACATCCCGGGAATGGATCAATCCTTTTTTGGCCAGCTCTTTTAGAGTGCTCTTGCTGAAACCGTATTCATGGAGCTCCGTGGCGCTGATGCCGGCAGGATTTTCACCAATCAGCGTCAGGGCGGCCAGCTGCTTTTTTGATCGCTTC
This sequence comes from Endozoicomonas sp. ALC013, assembly GCF_049310205.1. Taxonomy (NCBI): domain Bacteria; kingdom Pseudomonadati; phylum Pseudomonadota; class Gammaproteobacteria; order Oceanospirillales; family Endozoicomonadaceae; genus Endozoicomonas; species Endozoicomonas sp. ALC013. The sequence continues at coordinate 20,357 of NZ_JBLYNS010000089.1, forward strand.
AGCTGGTTTCGTAACTCACTGTCCGGTTCAACCAGGGGGTACCAGAAAGGAATGCTGCCGGTGGATGCCGGTTTTCCCAGGCGCAGGTTTTTCGGCAGAGCCTGGTGCAGGGTTTCTCCGATGCTGTGATGGTAATAACGGGCTGCCCACTGGCATAGCTGGATAATATCCTCTGGTACAAGAGCCCCTTGATCCAGGACAGAAATGACTTGTTTCAGCTTATTGGCAGGAATGTCAGTGCCGGATTCGATGGAGAGCACAATCCCCACCATTTGCCGTGGGCCAAAAGGCACGATAACTCTGCTGCCAGGGTGAATGGCCGTGGCAGAATGCGTGTCTGGTGGTAAGTAGTCGAACAATTGCCTCAGAGGAGAAGGGATGGCGACTCTGATAAATTTTTCTGCAATAAGCCTGGCGGAGACGGATTGTTCGGTGGTTGCTTGATCATTTGCTGCGTCAGAAGTGTCCGCCGGTTTGCTGCTCATTCAGGTTCCATCGTGGTATTTCTATGGGGGAGATGATACAGGAACTGAAAGCTGGCATGAACAGAAACCGGGTCGGGTGGTTTGAGGTTATCCACTTTGATCTCTTCTGCCTCAGTGTTTCAGGAAGGTGTTGGAAGCAGTGGGTTGTAGATAAACTTCTTCAATTGATCGGGCAGTGGCAGTGCTTCAATTGCTGGCCGTACCGGTTGCCCGCTGATATTCAGATTTTCGATCAATCGGTTACGGATGCACGTTCGTGCGCACAGTTGCAGAAGTGTTGGTTGTTGGCATTGTAACTCGGGTATGTGGTTTTTCAGAAGGTAAGTGATTTCGGTTTGTCCTTTCCTGAATGCCCAGGCCAGGGCTGCTGGTGACTGGTGGAGGTTGGCTCCGTGTGTCAGTAAAGTTTTAACGATACTGACATGGCCATTCGAGGAGGCTTGCACCAGGGCTTCAGGAGACTGATGGGGAGTCCCACCGTTGGCCAACAGCATGCTGACAACCTGAATGTGACCCTCACGGGCGGCAATCACGAGGGCATCTGGAGAGTGGTGTGGGATGGCACCATAGGCCAGCAAAGTGTGGACGACCCCTGCATGTCCTCTTGTAGCGGCACAGACCAGGGCCTTGGATAACTGTTGAGGTGTGGCTCCGGTGGTCAGCAATGCGCTGGTGATCTCGACATACCCATTAGTTACGGCATGATCCAGGGCCGCTGGCGACCGATGGAGATTGGCACCTTTGGCTAACAGAGCGTTAACGATCTCAAGCTGTCCCTTTCTTGAGGCATGCACCAGTGCTTCTTGACAATACTCCGGGGGAACTCCTTTGTTCAGCAATGTCTTGACCGTCTCAACGTGACCATTCTCAGCGGCCCACACTAAGGCCTTCGGGCACTGGTTAAGGTCGGCTCCATGGCTCAGCAGGGCGTTGACAATCGTGCTGTGACCCTTTTGGATAGCCCACATCAGGGCTTCTGGTGAC
>NZ_JBLYNS010000090.1:0-20995 GCF_049310205.1 Endozoicomonas sp. ALC013
TTCCTGTGGTTTAAAGTTCGCTATTTGTGTGTTTACGTGGGGTAACAGCGCGGTCACAGCTTCGTTGAGCCCCGGTGTTCGCTCCTGCCCGTTGTCCACCAGTTTTGCCATGGCCCACAGCAGATTGGTGATACCCTGTGGTTTAAAGCTAGCTTTCTGTACGTTGACGTAGGACAACAGCGCGGCCACGGCCTCGTTGAGCTCTGATGTCTGATCCTGCCCGTTGTCCACCAGTTTCGCTATGGCCCACAGCAGGTTGGCGATATCCCGGGCATTGAATTGGTCTTTCTTTGCGTTCACGTGGGGCAACAGCGCGGCCACGACCTCTTTGAGACCTGGTGTCTGCTCCTGCCCGTTGTCCACCAGTTTTGCCATGGCCCACAGAAGGTTGGCGTTACCTTGGGCATTAAATTGGTCTTTCTGTGCGTTCACGTGGGGCAACAGCGCGGCCACGGCCTCTTTGAGACCTGGTGTCTGCTCCTGCCCGTTGTCCACCAGTTTTGCCTTAGCCCACAGCAGGTTGACGATATGCTGAGGGATAAATTGGTCTTTCTGTGTGTTCACGTGGGGCAACAGCGCGACCACGACCTCGTTGAACTCTGGTGTTTGCTCCAGTCCGTTGTCCACCAGTTTCGCCATGGCCCACAGCAGGTTGGCAATGGCCTGGGCATTAAATTGGTCTTTCTGTGTGTTCACGTGGGGCAACAGCGCAACCACGGCCTCGTTGAACTCTGGTGTTTGCTCCAGTCCGTTGTCCAGCAGTTTCGCCATGGCCCACAGCAGGTTGGCAATGGCCTGGGTATTAAATTGGTCTTTCTGTGTGTTCACATGGTACAACAACGCGGCCACGGCCTCGTTGAGCCCTGGTATCTGCTCCTGCCTGCTGACCACCAGTTTCGCCATGGCCCACAGCAGGTTGGCGATATCCTGGGCACTAAATTGGTCTTTCTGTGCGTTCACGTTGGGCATCAGCGTGGCCACAGCCTCTTTGAGCCCTGATGTCCACCCCTGACCGTTGTCTACCAGTTTCGCCATGGCCCACAGCAGGTTGGCAGTATGCTGAGGAATAAATTGGTCTTTGTGTGCGTTCACATGGGGCAACAGTGCGGTCATGGTCTCTGTGAACTCTGGTGTTCGCTCCAGCCCGTTGTCCACCAGTTTTGCCATGGCCCACAGAAGGTTGGCGTTACCCTGGGCATTAAATTGATCTTTCTTTGCGTTCACGTGGGGCAACAGCGCGGCCACGGCCTCTTTGAGCCCTGGTGTCAACTCCTGCCCGCTGTCCACCAGTTTCGTCATGGCCCACAGCAGGTTGACGATACCCTGAGCCTTAAATTGGTTTTTCTGTACGTTCACGTGGGGCAACAGCGCGGCCACAGTCTCGTTGAACTCTGGTGTCCGCTCTTGCCCGTTGTCCACCAGTTTCGCCATGGCCCACAGCAGATTGGCGATATGCTGAGGAATAAATTGGTCTTTCTGTGCGTTTACGCAGGGCAACAACGTGGCTACAGTCGCTTTGACGCCTGTTGTCTGCTCCTGTCCGTTGTCCACCAGTTTCGCCATGGCCCACAGCAGGTTGGCGATATCCTGAGTATTAAATTGGTCTTTCTGTGCGTTTACGTGGGACAACAGGGTGGCTAAGACCTCTTTGAACTCTGGTATCCGCTCCTGCCCATTGTCCACCAGTTTCGCCATGGCCCACAGCAGGTTGGCGATACCCTGGGCATTAAATTGATCTTTCTGTGCGTTTACCTGGAGCAACAATGCGGCCACGGCCTCGTTGAGTTCCGGGGTCCGCTCCTGCCCGTTGACCACCAGTTTCGCCAAGGCCCACAGCAGGTTGGCGATATGCTGAGGAATAAATTGGTCTTTCTGTGCGTTCACATGGGGCAACAGCGCGGCCACTGCCTCTTTGAGCCCTGGTGTCCACTCCTGCCCGTTGTCTACCAGTTTCGCCATGGCCCACAGCAGGTTGGCGATTCCCCGGGAATCAATGTCCCTGGCTTGAGGTTTTTGGTTGCACTTGAATCTGATTGCATCAAGTAGCGTTGATAATAAGGCAGCTTGAGTACACTTAACACGCTCATCCATGGGTTTATGAGGGGTAAAAACACCCGCTGAAGTCAATGAATGAAGTGTGGTCGTGAGGCTTCGCCAGTCCCAACGCCGTGTTATGGTAAAATTTTGTAGCAAACCTGTCAGCTGGCTTTGTTCCGCTCGATTTAACGGTCTTTTAGCAGCTGATGTGTATTTTTTAATTGAACTGGCATACCAGCTGTGATTTCTCCCATCATAGCGATGACCGAAACGATGCGATTGACTCACCAGATCATCCATTATTTCCTGTTTGATGAGCGCATTAAAATCTTGAGTAAGGTCTACTGAACGGCGCTGTAGATTTTGAGAAGGGCATGCGTCAGGAGAACGGTAAAATGTATTGCGCCCGGGATTAGTGCGTGGGGTATCATCCAACTGCCTGACCGTGGAATGTCGGTATCGTCCACGTCTCGAGGAAGCGGCATGGCCACCCGGTCGATTACAATCATTAACTGATCTTGCGTATTGACCACTGATACCGGCAGAGCTTGTATCCATAATTATATTTCATTAATTCATGAAAATATAAAAAGCAGACTGCTGTGCCGTTCAGAAGTTCATTTTGCTGAAATGTTTATATAAGTAGTTAACCAAATGAAATCATATTTTCTGACTAAGTGGACGGTCACTCCCGGCAACTGCTCCTGCGTAGCTCTATCTCCTGCATCCATGCAATCGTGCGGCGTTACAACGCCAGTCACATAGCAACGGCTATGCTCCCTGCGTTCTGCCTTGCATAGTAACCGTCCACTTAGCCAGAAATATACGATTCCATTTGGCCAACTACTTAAGCAGTGCCGTATTGCTCATCTGTCGACCCGCTTTTCAGTAATGCAGAGCCATAACCCTGTGGCGGGGTGTCTACCCGGGTCTTTATTTGATCAATACATAATTTCATTGAATCCTCGCTCATGAGCAGGTTAATCGGGATTTCAATGACCTCAAATCCTGCTTTTTGCAGCAGTGCGATTTTCAACAGAGTCGACCCTTTCCTGATGTTGAAATCACCACTCACGTAATCAGACGGTCCCTGAATTTCAATCACCATGTTGTGGTCTGGCAGTAGCAGGTCAACCGGTGGTAATGAGTTCAGACTCTTTTCTTCTTCAATCTGCAAAGAGGGAATGCATGATTGGAGTTGAGCGCGGAAGTCGGCCTGGAGTTGTGAAACGTTTGTCTGGTAATGGGGGACGACCGGACACGCTCTGCCAAGCCAGCTTGCGGCCATGGCAATAATGGATTGATCCTCTTCATTGTCTGGATATGTATTTTCCAGGCGAGTAAACAGGTCAACCATGTGCTTTTCAAGGACGTTATTTTTATTGGCATTAGAGTCTAGAAACAACCTGGCACACAATACCATGACTCCCCAGAGAGACATCAATATGTCTTTCTGAGAGAGCTGAGGGTTGTCACTGATTCGGCAGACAAGCGATTCGGACGTGGAGGTAACCACATGTAGCTCAATAAGCTGACCCAGTTTCGCCATGGCCAACAGCAAGGTGGCGATACCCTGTGGTGTAAAATTATCTTTCTGTGCGTTCACGAAGGGCAATAGCGCGGCCACAGCCTGTTTGAGCTCTGATGTCTGGTTCTGCCCGTTGTCCACCAGTTTTGCCATGGCCCACAGCAGGTTGACGATTCCCCGGGCATGGATATCCTCGACTTGAGGTTTTTGGTTGCACTTGAACGTTATTGCATCCAATAGCGTGGACAATAAAGCAGCTTGAGTGAGCTTAACATGCTGATCCACGGGCTTATGAGGGGTAAAAACGCCCGCTGAAGTCAATGAGTGACATGTTGTCGTCAGGCTTCGCCAGTTCCAGCTCCGTCTGACTGTAAAATTTTGCAGCAAAGGCATTAGTCGGCTTTGTTCAGTTCGATTTAACGGTCTTTTAGTCGCTGACGTGTAATTTTTAATTGAACTGGCATATATACCGTGATCTCTCCCATCATAGCGATGACCGAAACGACTCGTTTTACTCACCAGATCATCCATTATTTCTGGGTTGATGAGCGCCTTAAAATCTTGAGCAGGGTTTACTGAACGGCGCACCAGAAATTGAGAAGATAAAGCGGCTAAAAATTCACTGCACCACTGGGCTATGCGGGGGGGATCATCCCATTGTTTGACTGTGGCATGTCCATATCGCCCACACCTTGAAGAAGCGGCATAGTCATTCGGTTGGTTGTAACCATTATCTGATCTTGTGGATTTTCCACTGATACCGGCAGAGCTTCTATTCATAATTATATTTCATTATTTCATGAGAATGTAAAAAGTAGACTGCTGTTATGTTCAGAAGTTCATTTCACTGAAATATTTATAAAACCAGCTCGTTGGGGATACACATCTACTTCTTATGCCAGCAATCCGTTATTTTCAAATCATTTTGGCCAACTGCTTATTGCTTTTTTTTCTCTTCCTTTTTTTGGTTTGCCTGTTTGCTTTTCTGAATGCTCTTCGGCGGTTAAGTAACAGTGATCTGAGGATTGACCCCCTTTATCGGCGGTAGCGTTTGCCTCATCTGCCCACCCGATTTTATGTGATACAGAGCCATGGCCCTGCGGCGGGATGTCCACTCTGGTCTTTATTTGATCAATATATCGTTTTATTGAATCCGGGTTCGAAAGCGATTTAGTCGGGATTTCAATGACCTCAAATCCTGATTTTTGCAGCAGTGCGATTTTCAGCAGAGTCGAGCCATTCCTGGTTTTGAAATCACCACACAGGTAATGAGAGGGTCCCTGAACTTCAATAATAATATTGTGATCTGGCAGTAGCAGATCAACCGGAGGTAATGAGTTCAGACTCCTTTCTGCGGCAATCTTTAAAGAGGGAATGCATGATTGAAGTTGATCGCGAAAGTCGGTTTGAGTTTTTGACATGTTAGTCTGGTAATGGGGGATGATCGGACACGCTCTGCCAAGCCAGCTTGCGGCCATGGCAATGATGGATTGATCCTCTTCACTGGCTGGTGATGTATTTTTCAGGCGAGTAAACAGGTCATCTATGTGCTTTTCAAGCACGTTATTTTTATTGGCGTTGGAGACAAGAGATAACCTGGCACAGCATACCATTACTGCCCAGAGAGACATCAATATCGCTTGCTGAGAGAATTGAGCGTTGTCACTGATTCGGTAGACAAGCGATTCGAACGTAGAGGTAACCACGCTCAGCTCAACGAGTTCACCCAGCTTCGCCATGGCCCACAGCAGGTTGGCGATACCCTGAGGATTAAATTGGTCTTTCTGTGAGTTCACGTGGGGCAACAGCACGGCCAAGGCTTCTTTGAGCTCTGCTGACTTTTCCTGCCCGTTGTCCAGCAGTTTCGCCATGACCCAGAGCAGGTTGGTGATACCCTGAGCACTAAATTGGCCTTTCTGTACGTTCACGCTGGGCAGCAGCGCCGCCACAGCCTCGTTGAGCTGTGGTGTTCGCTTCTGCCCGCTTCCTACCAGTTTCGCCATGGCCCACAGCAGGTTGGCGATACCCTGAGGATTAAATTGGTCTTTCTGTGCGATCACGTGGTGCAACAGCGCGGCCACGGCCTCGTTGAGCCCTGGTGTCTGCTCCTGCCCGTTGTCCACCAGTTTCGCCATGGCCCACAGCAGGTTGGCGATTTCCTGTGGTTTAAATTTAGCTTTCTGTGCGTTTACGTGGGGCAGCAGGACGGCCACGGCCTCTATGCTCACTGGTGTCTGCTCCTGCCCGTTGTCCACCAGTTTTGCCATGGCCCACAGCAGATTGGCGATATGCTGAGGAATAAATTGGTCTTTCTGTGCGATCACGTGGGGCAACAGTGCAGCCACGGCCTCGTTGAGCCCTGGTGTCCACTCCCCGTTGTTCACCAGTTTCGCCATGGCCCACAGCAGGTTGGCGATTTCCTGTGGTTTAAAGTTCGCTATTTGTGTGTTTACGTGGGGTAACAGCGCGGCCACAGCTTCCTTGAGCCTTGGTCTTCGCTTCTGCCCGTTGTCCACCAGTTTTGCCATGGCCCACAGCAGGTTGGCAATATGCTGAGGAATAAATTGGTCTTTTTGTACTTTGACGTGGGGCAACAGCGCGGCCACGGCCTCGTTGAGCCCTGGTGTCCGCTCCTTCCCGTTGTCCACCAGTTTCGCCATGGCCCACAGCAGGTTAGCGATATGCTGTGGTTTAAAGTTCGCTATTGGTGTGGTTACGTGAGGTAACAGCGCGGCCACAGCTTCGTTGAGCCCTGGTGTTCGCTCCAGCCCGTTGTCCACCAGTTTCGCCATGGCCCAAATCAGGTTGGCAAGATGCTGAGGAATAAATTGGTCTTTTTGTACTTTCACGTGGGGCAACAGCGCGGCCACGGCCTCGTTGAGCCCTGGTGTCCGCTCCTGCCCGTTGTCCACCAGTTTCGCCATGGCCCATAGCAGGTTGGCGATATGCTGAGGAATAAATTGTTTTTTCTGTGCGTTCACGAGGGGCAACAGCGCTGCCACGGCCTCGTTGAGCTCTGGTGTCTGCTCCTGCCCGTTGTCCACCAGTTTCGCCATGGCCCACAGCAGGTTGGCGATATGCTGAGGAATAAATTGTTTTTTCTGTATATTCACATGGGACAACAGCGCGGCCACGGCCTGTTTGAGCCCTGGTGTCCGCTTCTGCCCGTTGTCCACCAGTTTCGCCATGGCCCACAGCAGGTTGGCGATATGCTGAGGAATAAATTGGTCTTTCTGTACCTTCACGTGGGGCAACAGCGCGGCCACGGCTTCGTTGAGTGCTGGTGTCCGCTCCTGCCCGTTGCCCACCAGTTTTGCCATGGCCCACAGCAGGTTGGCAATTTCCTGTGGTTTAAAATTAGCTTTCTGTGCGTTCACATGGGGCAACAGCGCGGCTACCGCCTCGTTGAACTCTGTTGTCAGCTGCTGCCCGTTGTCCACCAGTTTCGCCATGGCCCACAACAGATTGGCGATGCCCTGTGGTATAAAGTTAGCTTTCTGTACGTTCACGTGGGGCAGCAGCGCGGCTACGGCCTCTTTGAGCTCTGGTATCAGCTCCTGCCCGTTGTCCACCAGTTTCGCCATGGCCCACAGCTGGTTGGCAATTCCCCGGGCATCAATATCCCTGGCTTCAGGTTTTTGGTTGCAGTTAAATATTATTGCATCAAGTAGCGTTGACAATAAGGCAGCTTGAGTACGCTTAACACGCTCATCTATGGGGTTATGGGGGATAAAAACACCCGCTGAAGTAAATGAATGAAGTGTTGTCGTCAGGCTTCGGCAATTCCAGGTCCGCGTTGCTGTGAAATTTTGCAGCAAACGCATCAGCTGGCTTTGTTCCGCTCGATTTAAAGGTCTTTTAGACGCTGACGTGTATTTTTTAATTAAACTGGCATATAGGCCGTGAGCTCTCCCATCATAGCGATGACCGAAACGATGCGACTTATTCACCAGATCATCGATTATTTCCTGTTTGATGAGCGCATTAAAATCTTGAGCAGGGTTTACTGAACGGCACTGTAGATGTTGAGAAGGGCATGCGTCAGAAGAACGGTAAAATTTATTACGCCCCGGGTTAGTGCGTGGGGTATCATCCCACTGTCTGACTGTGGCATGTCTATATCGGCCACGCCTTGAAGAAGCGCCCTGGTCATTCGGTCGGTTATAATTATTATGTGATCTTTCGTATTTACCACTGATACCTGCAGAGCTTCTATCCATAATTATATTTCATTAATTCATGAAAATATAAAAAAGTAGACTGCTGTTTTGTTCGGAAGTTCATTTTGCTGAAATGTTTATATATAAGCAGTGCCGTATTTCTCATCTGCCGACCCGCTTTTAAGTGATACAGAGCCATGACCCTGTGGCGGGATGTCTACCCGGGTCTTTATTTGATCAATGCATCGTTTCATTGAATCCTGGCTCCTGAGCTGGTTAACCGGGATTTCAATGACCTCAAATCCTGATTTCTGCAGCAGTGCGATTTTCAGCAGAGTCGAACCATTCCTGGTGTTGAAATCACCATTCACGTAATGAGACGGTCCCTGAACTTCAATCACCATGTTGTGGGCTGGCAGTAGTAGGTCAACCGGGGGTAATGAGCTCAGACTCTGTTCTTCTTCAATCTGCAAAGAGGGAATGCATGATTGGAGTTGAGCGCGAAAGTCGGCCTGAGATTTTGACATGTTTGTCTGGTAATGGGGGACGAACGGACACGCCCTGCCAAGCCAGCTTGCGGCCATGGCAATAACGGATTGATCCTCTTCATTGTCTGGATAGGTATTTTCCAGGCGAGTAAACAGGTCATCCATGTGCTTCTCAAACACGTTATTTTTATTGGTATTAGAGTCTAGAAACAACCTGGCACACAATACCAGGACTCCCCAGAGAGACATCTTTATGTCTTTCTGAGAGAGCTGAGGGTTGTCACTGATTCTGTAGACAAGCGATTCAAACGTGGAGCTAACCACGCTCAGCTCAACGAGTTCACCCAGTTTCGCCATGGCCCACAGCAGGTTGGCGATCCCCCAGGCATTAAATTGGTCTTTTTGTACGTCCACCTGGGGCAACAGCGTTACTACGGCCTCGTTGAGCCCTGGTGTTCGCTCTTGTCCGTTGTCCACCAGTTTTGTCATAGCCCACAGCAGGTTAACAATATTCTGAGCAATAAATTGGTCTTTTTTGGCATTCACGTGGGGCAACAGCACGACGACGGTCTCGTTGAACTCTGGAGTCCGCTCCTGGCCGTTGTCCAGCAGTTTCGCCATGGCCCACAGCAGATTGGCAATACCCTGTTGTGTAAAGTTGGCTTTCTGTGCGCTCACGTGGGGCAACAACGAGGCCATGGCCTTGTTGAGCTCAGGTGTCCGCTCCTGCCCGTTGTCCACCAGTTTCGCCATGGCCCACAGCAGGTTGGCGATACCCTGTGGTGTAAAGTTGGCTTTCTTTTCGTTTACACGTGGTAACAGCAGAGCCACGGCCTCGTTAAGCCCTGTTGTTCGCTCCATTCCGTTATCCACCAGTTTCGCCAAGGCCCACAACAGGTTGGCGATTTCCTGTGTTTGAAAGTCAGCTTTCTGTGACTTCACGTTTAGCAACAGCGCGGCCACGGCCTCGTTGAACTCTGGAGTCCGCTCCTGCCCACTGTCCATCAGTTTTGCCATGGCCCACAGCAGGTTGGCGATAGCCCGGGCATGAAACTGTTCTTTATGTGCGTTCACGTGGGGCAACAGCGCGGCCATGGCCTCGTTGAACTCTGGTGTTCGCTCCTGCCCGTTGTCCACCAGTTTTGCCATGGCCCACAGCAGGTTGGTGATACCCTGTGGTTTAAAGTTCGCTTTCTGTGCCTTCACATGGGGCAACAGCGCGTACACGGCCTCGTTGAGTCCTGGTGTCTGTTTCTGCCCGTTGTCCACCAGTTTTGCCATGGCCCACAGCACGTTGGCGATATGCTGAGGCGTAAATTGGTCTTTCTGTGCGTTCACGTGGGGCAACAGCGCATCCACGGCCTCGTTGAGTCCTGGCGTCTGTTTCTGCCCATTGTCCACCAGTTTTGCCATGGCCCACAGCAGGTTGGTGATACCCTGGGCATGAAATTGGCCTTTCTGTGCGTTCACGTGAGGCAACAGGGCGGCCACAGCCTCGTTGAGTTCTGGTGTCTGCTCCTGGCCGTTGTCCACCAGTTTCGCCATGGCCCACAGCAGTTTGGTGATTCCCTGTGGTTCAAAGTTAGCTTTCTGAGCGCTCACTTGCGGCATCAGCGCGGCCACGGACTCTTTGAGCCCCGGTATCCACTCCTGCCCGTTGTCCACCAGTTTCGCCATAGCCCAGAGCAGATTGGGGATAGCCTGAGGAATGCATTGGCCTTCCTGTACGTTCACGCGAGGCAACAGCGCGGCCACGGCCTCTTTGAGCGCTGGTGTCTGCTCCTGCCCGTTGTCCACCAGTTTCGCCATGGCCCACAGCAGGTTGGCGATATGCTGAGAAATAAATTGGTCTTTCTCTGTGTTTACGCAGGGCAACAACCCGGCCACGGCCTCGTTGAGCCCCGGAGTTTGCTCCTGCCCGTTGTCCATCAGTTTTGCCATAGCCCAAAGCAGGTTGGCGATTTCCCGTGATTTAAAGTCAGCTTTCTGTGTTTTCACGCAGGGCAACAGGGCGGCCACGGCCTCGTTGAGCGCTGGTGTCTGCTCCTGCCCGTTGTCCACCAGTTTCGCCATAGCCCACAGGAGGCTGGTGATTTCCTGTGGTATAAAGTGAGCTTTCTGTGTTGTCACGTAGGGCAACAGTGCAGCCACAGTCTCTTTCAGCTTTGTTGTCTGCTTTTGCCCGTTGTCCACCAGTTTCGCCATGGCCCACAACAGATTGGTGATATCCTGGGCATTCAATTGGTCTTTCTGTGCGTTCACGTGGAGCAACAGCGCGGCTACGGCCTCGTTGAACTCTGGTGTCTGCTCCTGCCCGTTGTCCAACAGTTTCGCCATGGCCCATAGCAGGTTGGCGATTTCCCGTGGTTTAAAATCAGCTTGCTGTGCGTTCACGCGGGTCAACAGGGCAGCCATGGCCTCATTGAGTTCTGGTGTCTGCACCTGGCCGTTGTCCGTCAGTTTCGCCATGGCCCACAGCAGGTTGGCGATATGCTGAGGAATAAATTGGTCTTTCTGCTCATTCATGTGAGGCAACAGCGCGGCCACGGCCTCTTTGAACTCTGGTGTGCGCAGCTGGCCGTTGTCCACCAGTTTCGCCATGGCCCACAGCAGGTTGGCGATTCCCCGGGCATCAATATCCCATGCTTTAGCTTTTCGGTTGCATTTGAAAATTATTGCATCCAGCAGTGTCGACAACAGGCCAGCTTGTGTACGCTTAACACGCTGATCCATAGGTTTATGGGGGGTAAAAACACCTGCTGAAGTAAATGAGTGCAGTGTTGTCGTCAGGCTTAGCCAATTCCAGCTCCGCGTTGCGGTGAAATTTTGCAGCAAACGCATCAGCTGGCTTTGTTCAGCTCGATTTAATGGTCTTTTAGACGCTGACGTGTATTTTTTAATTGAACTGGCATATAGGCCGTGATCTCTCCCATCATAGCGATGTCCGAAACGATACGATTTACTCACCAGGCCATCCATTATTTCCTGTTGGGTGAGCGCATTAAAATCTTGAGCATGATTTACTGAACGGTGCAGTAGATATTGAGCAGGGCGTGGAGCAGAAGAATGGTAAACTTCATTACGCCCCGGGGCTGTGCGGGGAGGAGGATCCCATTGTCTGACTGTGGCATGCCTGTATCGCCCACGCCTTGAAGAAGCGGCATGGTCATTCGGTTGGTTGTAAGCATTACCTGATCGTGCGCATTGACCGCTGATTCCGGCAGAGCTTCTATTCATAATTATATTTCATTAATTCATGAAAATATAAAAAGAAGACTGCTGTGCGGTTCAGAAGTTCATTTTGCTGAGAGGTTTACCCTGGTTTTTATTTGATCAATACATAATGTCATTGAATCCTGGTTACCAAGCTGGTTAACCGGGATTTCAATGACCTCAAATCCTGCTTTTTGCAACAGTGCGATTTTCAGCAGAGTCGACCCATTCCTGGCTTTGCAATCACCATCCACGTAATGAAAGGGGCCCTGAACCTCAATCACAATGTTGTGATCTGGCAGCAGCAGGTCAACCGGAGGTAAAAAGTTCAGACTCTTTTCTTCTTCAATCTGCAAAGTGGGAAGGCATAATTGGAGTTGCTCACGGAAGAAGGTTTGAGGTTTTGAAATGACGGTCTGGTAACGGGGGAAGAACGGACAAGGTACCCCAAGCCAACTTGCGGCCATGGCAATGATGGATTGATCTTCTTCATTGTCCGGGAAGTCTGTTTTCAGCCGGGTAAACAGTTCATCCAAAGGCTTTTCAAACTCATTATTTTTATTGCCATTGGAGACCAGGGACAGCCTGGCACAGCATACCATTACTCCCCAGAGAGACATCAATATCGCTTGCCTGGAGACCTGGGGGTTGCCACTGATTCGGTAGACGAGGGATTTGAACGTCGATATCACCACGTTCAGCTCAACGAGTTCACCCAGCTTCGCCATGGCCCACAACAGGTTGGCGATATGCTGAGAAGTAAATTGATCTTTCAGTGCGTTCACGAGGGGTAACAGCGCGCCCACGGTATCATTGAACTCTGGCGTCTGCTCCTGTCCTTTGTCCATCAGTTTCGCCATGGCCCACAGCAGGTTGGCGATATGCTGAGGAATAAATTGGTCTTTCTGTGTGTTCACGTGGGGCAACAGTGCCGCCACGGCCTCGTTGAGCTCCGGCGTCTGTTCCTGCCCGTTGTCCACCAGTTTCGCCATTGCCCACAACAGGTTGGCGGTACCCTGTGGTTCAAAGTTAGCTTTCTGTGGGCTAACGTGGGGCAGCAGCGCGGCCACGGCCTCTTTGAGCCCCGGTATCCACTTCAGCCCGTTGTCCACCAGTTTCGCCATGGCCCACAGCAGGTTGACAATATGCTGAGGAATCAATTGGCCTTTCTGTGCGTTCACACAGGGCAACAGCGCGGTTATAGCCTTGATGAACTCTGTTGTCGGCTCATACCCATTGTCTACCAGTTTGGCCATGGCCCACAGCACGTTGGCGATTTCCTGTGGTTTAAAGTTAACTTTCTGCTCGTTCACGTGGGGCAACAGTGCAACCAGAGCTTCGTTGAGTTCTGGTATCCGGTCCTTCATGTTGTCCACCAGTTTCGCCATGGCCCACAGCAGGTTGGCGATGCCCTGAGGTTTAAAATTGGCTTTCTGTGCGTTCACCTGGTGCAGCAGCCCGGCCATGACCGCGTTGGGCTCTGGTGTCGACTCCCCTTTGTCCATCAGTTTTGCCATGGCCCACAGCAGGTTGGCGATATGCTGAGGAATGAATTGCTCTTTATGAGTGTTCACATGGGGTAACAACGCGGCCGCAGCTTCTTTGAGCCCCGATGTCTGCTCCAGCCCGTTGTCCGCCAGTTTCGCCATGGCCCACAGCACGTTGGCGATTTCTTGTGGTTTAAAGTTGGCTTTATCTGCGTTCACGTGTGCCAGTAGCGCGGCCACGGCCTCTTTGAGCTGTGGTGTCCGCTTCAGCCCGTTGTCCACCAGTTTCGCCATGGCCCACAGCTGGTTGGCAATATGCTGGGGAATAAATCGGTATTTCTGTGCGCTCACATGGGGCAACAGCGCGGTCACGGCCTCGTTGAACTCGGGTGTCCACTTGTGCCCGTTGTCCACCAGTTTTGCCATGCTCCAAATCAGGTTGGCGATTTCCTGACGTTTAAAGTTAGCTTTCTTTATGTCCACCTGGGACAAAAGCGCGGTCACAGCCGCATTGAAATCGGGTGTCCGCTCCTGACCGTTGTCCATCAGTTTCACCATGGCCCACAGCAGGTTGGCGACACCCTGGGCATTAAATTGTTCTTTTTGTGCCTTCACACAGGGCAACAGCGCGGCCACGTCCTTGTTGAGCCCCGGTGTCTGATCCTGGCCGTTGTCCACCAGTTTCGCCACAGCCCACAGCAGGTTGGCGATACCCTGTGGTTTAAAATTTGCTTTCTGTTCTTTCACTTTGTGCAATAGCGCGGCTACGGCCTCTTTGAGTTCTGGTGTCTGCTCCTGCCCATTGCTCACCAGTTTTGCCATGGCCCAAATCAGGTTGGCGATATGCTGGGCATTAAATTGGTCTTTCTGTGCGTTTATATGGGGCAACAGTGTGGCTACGGCTTCGTTTAGCTCAGGTTTCTGTTCCTGCCCGTTGATCACCAGTCTCGCCATGGCCCACAGCAGGTTGACGAGATGTTGAGGAGTACATTGGGCTTTCTGTTTGTTCACGCGGGGCAACAATGCGGTCACGGCATCGTTGAGTTCGGGTGTCCATTCGTGCCCGTTGACCAACAGTTTCGCAATGGCCCACAGCTGGTTGGCGATATCCTGGGCATTAAATTGATCTTTCTTTGCCTTTACGCGGGGCAACAGCGCAGTCACAGCCTTTTTGAGTTCCGGTGTCTGCTTCTGCCCGTTGTCCACCAGTTTCGCCATGGCCCACAGCAGGTTAGTGATTTCCTGTGGTTTAAAGTCAGCTTTCTGTGCGTTCACGCAGGGTAACAGGGCAGCCATGGCCTCTTTGAGTTCTGGTGTCTGCTCCTGGCCGTTCTCCACCAGTTTCGCTAAGGCCCACAGCAGGTTGGCGGTATGCTGAGGTATAAATTGGTCTTTCTGTGCATCCACGTGTGGCAACAGCGCGGCCACGGCCTCCCGGAACTCTGGTGTGTGCTTCTGGCCGTTGTCCACCAGTTTCGCTATGGCCCACAGCAGGTTGGCGATTCCCCGGGCATCAATATCCCATGCTGCAGCTTTGCGGTTGCACTTGAATATTATTGCAGCCAGCAGCGTTGACAATAAGGCAGCTTGTGTCCGCTTAACACGCTGATCCATGGTGTTATCAGGGGTAAAAACACCCGCTGAAGTAAATGAATGTAGTGTTGTCGTCAGGCTTCGCCAATTCCAGCTCCGTGTTACTGTGAAATTTTGCAGAAAACGCATCAGCTGGCTTTGTTCAGCTCGATTTAAAGGTCTTTTAGAAACTAACGTGTAATTTTTAATTGAACTGGCATATTGTCCGTGATCTCTCCCATCATAGCGATCACCGAAACGATTCGATTTACTCAGCAGGCCATCCATTATTGCCTGCCTGGTGAGGGTATTGAAATCTTGAGCAGGGTTTACTGAACGGTACTGTAGATGTTGTGAAGAGCGTGTGAAAGAAGAATGGTAAAATTCATTACGCTCCGGGGCAGTGCGGGTGGGATTATTCCATTGTCTGACGGTGGTATGTCTATATCGCCCACGCCTTGAAGAAGCGGTATGGTCACCCGGTTGGCTGTAACCATTATCTGATCTTGCGTGTTGACCACTGATGCCGACAGAGCTTCTGTCCATAATTATATTTCATTAATTCATGGAAATATAAAAAGCAGACTGTGGTTTTGTTCAGAAGTTCATTTTGCTGGAATGTGAAAACGGTTCCTGGGTCGAGAGGAGGGGGTTCCTCGCTTTTTTTTCTTCCTCTTGGCTGGTTTGCCGGTTTGTTCTTTTGACTGTTCTTCGGCGGTTAAGTAACCGTGATCTGAGGGTTGCCTGTCATCAGCAGTAATGCATGCCTCATCTGCCCACCTTTTTGTAATTGATACAGAGCCATCCCCCTGTGGCAGGATCCCTGTCCTGGTTGTTATTTGATCAATGTATGCTTTCATTAAATCCTGATTGTCAAGGCTGTTAACCGGAATTTCAATGACCTCAAATCCTGCTTTTTGCAACAGTGCGATTTTCAGCAGAGTCGAACCATTCCTGGTGTTGAAATCACCACCCACGTAATGAGACGGTCCCTGAACTTCAATCACCAGGTTGTGATCTGGCAGGAGCAGGTCAACCGGAGGTAATGATTTCAGACTCTTTTCTTCTTCAATTTTCAGAGATGGGATAGATGATTGGAGTTGATCGCGGAAGTCGGCTTGGGTTTTTGAAATGTTTGTCAGGTAATGGCGAACGACCGGACAGGTTCTGCCAAGCCAACTTGCGGCCATGATCATGATGGATTGATCCTCTTCATTAACTGGCGATGTATTTTCTAGGCGAGTCAACAGGTCATCCATGTACTTCTCAAGGACGTTATTTTTATTGGCATTGGAGCCTGGAGCCAACCTGGCACAGCATACCATTACTCCCCAGAGATACATCGATATCTCTTTCTGAGAAAACTGAGGCTTCTCACTGCTTCGATAGACGAGCGATTCGAACGTAGAGGTAACCACGTTCAGCTCAACGAGTTCACCCAGTTTCGCCATGGCCCACAACAGGTTGGCGATATGCTGAGAAGTAAATTGCTCTTTCAGTGAGTTCACATAGGGTAACAGCGCGGCCACAGCTTCTTTGAGCCCTGGTGTCTGCTCCAGCCCGTTGTCCACCAGTTTCGCAATGGCCCACAGCACGTTGGCGATATGCTGAGGAATAAATTGGTCTATCTGTGTTTTCACGTGGGGTAACAGTGTAGCCACGGCTTTTTTGAGCTCCGGCGTCTGTTCATGCCCGTTGTCCACCAGTTTCGCCATGGCCCACAGCAGGTTGGCGGTACCCTGGGCATTAAATTGGTCTTTCTGTGCATTCACGTGGAGCAACAGTGCGGCCAAAGCTTCTTTGAGCTCTGGAGTTTGCTCCAGCCCTTTGTCCACCAGCTTCGCCATGGCCCACAGCAGGTTGGCGATATGCTGAGGAATAAATGGCTTCTTCTGAGCGTTCACATGGGGCAACAACGCGGCCACAGCTTCTTTGAGCCTTGGTGTCTGCTCCAGCCCGTTGTCCGCCAGTTTCGCCATGGCCCACAGCACGTTAGCGATTTCCTGTGGTATAAAGTTAGCTTTCTCCGTGTTGATGCGTGGCAACAGCGCGGCCATGGCCTTGTTAAACTCTGGTGTTCGCTCCTGCCCGTTGTCCACCAGTTTCGCCATGGTACACAGCAGGTTGGCGATACCCTGTGGTTTAAAATTTGCTTTCTGTGCGTTCACCTGGTGCAGCAGCCCGGCAATGACCGCGTTGGGCTCAGGTGTCGACTCCCCTTTGTCCATCAGTTTTGCCAGGGCCCACAGCAGGTTGGCGATATTTTGAGGAATAAATTGCTCCTTCTGAGCGTTCACACGGGGCAACAACGCGGCCAGAGCTCCTTCGAGCCCTGGTGTCTGCTCCAGCCCGTTGTCTGCCAACTTCGCCATGGCCCACAGCACGTTAGTGATTTCCTGTCGGTTAAAGTTAGCGTTCTCCGTGTTGATGCGTGGCAACAGCGCGGCCATGGCCTGGTTAAACTCTGGTGTTCGCTCCTGCCCGTTAGCCACCAGTTTCGCCATGGCCCACAGCAGGTTGGCGATATGCTGAGAAATAAATTGGTCTTTCTGTGTGTTCACGTGGGGCAACAGCGCGCCCAGGGCCTTGTTGAACTCTGGTGTCCGCTCCTGCCCGTTGTCCATCAGTTTCGCCATCGCCCACAGCAGGTTGGCGATTTCCTGATGTTTAAAGTTAGCTTTTATGTCCACTTGGGACAAAAGCGCGGTCACAGCCGAGTTGAAATCGGGTGTCCGCTCCTGCCCGTTGTCCACCAGTTTCGCCATGGCCCATAGGAGGTTGGCGATTCCCTGGGCATTAAATTGGTCTTTCTGTGCGCTCACGAGGGGCAACAGCGCGGCCACGGCCTGTTTAAGTTCTGGTGTCAGCTTCTGCCCGTTGTCTACCAGTTTTGCCATAGCCCACAGCAGGTTGGCGATACCCTGGGTATTAAATTGTTTTTTTTGTTTCTTCACATAGTGCAACAGCGCGGCCGCGGCCTCTTTGAGCCCCGGTGTCAGCTTCTGCCCGTTGTCTACCAGTTTTGCCATAGCCCACAGCAGGTTGGCGATACCCTGGGTATTAAATTGTTTTTTTTGTGTCTTCACATAGGGCAACAGCGCGGCCGCGGCCTCTTTGAGCCCCGGTATCAGCTTCTGCCCGTTGTCTACCAGTTTTGCCATGGCCCACAGCAGGTTGGCGGTATGCTGAGGTATAAATTGGTCTTTCTGTGCATCCACGTGTTGCAACAGCGCGGCCACGGCCTCTTTGAGCTCTGGTGTCCGCTTCTGGCCATTGTCTACCAGTTTTGCCATAGCCCACAGCTGGTTGGTGATATCCTGGGCATTAAATTGATCTTTCTCTGCGTTCACGCGCGGCAACAGCGCTGCCATAGCCTTTTTGAGTTCTGGTGTCAGCTTCTGCCCGTTATCCACCAGTTTCGCCATGGCCCACAGCAGGTTAGCGATTTCTCGTGGTTTAAAGTCAGCTTTCGGTGCGTTCACGAGGGACAAAAGCGATGCCACGGCCTTTTTGAACTTTGGTGTCAGCTCCAGCCCGTTCTCCACCAGTTTCGCCATGGCCCACAGCAAGTTGGCGGTATGCTGAGATTTAAATTGGTCTTTCTGTGCATCCACGTGTGGCAACAGCGCGGCCACGGCCTCTTTGAGCCCCGGTATCAGCTTCTGCCCGTTGTCTACCAGTTTCGCCATGGCCCACAGCAGGTTGGCGACCCCCTGGGCAGCAACATCCTCGTCTTGAGTTTTTTGGTTGCACTTGAATATGATTGCATCAAGTAGTGCTGACAATAAGTGAGCTTGAGTAAGCTTAACACCCTCATCCATTGGTTTATGAGGGGTGAAAACACCCGCTGAAGTAAATGAGTGAAGTGTTGTCGTCAGGCTTAACCAATTCCAGCTCCGCGTTGCGGTGAAATTTTGCAGCAAATGCATCAGCTGGCTTTGTTCCGCTCGATTTAACGGTCTTTTAGACGCTGACGTGTATTTTTTAATCGAACTGGCAAATTGACCGTGATTTTTCCCATTATAGCGATGACCGAAACGATCCGATTTTCTCACCAGATCATCCATTTTTTCCTGTTTGATGAGGGCATTAAAATCTGGAGCAGGGTTTACTGTACGGCTCTGTAGAGATTGAGAAGAGCGTGTGCCAGAAGAATGGTTAACATTACGCCCCGGGGCAGTGTGGGGGGGATTATTCGATTGTCTGGCGGTGGCATTCCTATATTGCCCAGGCCTTGAAGACGCCCCATGGCTACCCGGTTGGGTGTAACCACTACCTGATCTTGCGTATTGACCACTGATACCAGCAGAGCTTCTGTCCATAACTATATTTCATTAATTCATGAAAATTTAAAAAGCAGACAGTGGTTCTGTTCAAAAGTTCATTTTGCTGAAAAGTTTACTTGAGTCATGATGGGAGGAAGACGATTACTGGCTGTTTGTTTTCTTCCTCTTTGCCGGGTTGGTTTGTTCTCCTGAGTGTTCTTCGGCGGTTAAGTCACCGTGATCTGAGGGTTGCCTGTCATTAGCAGTAACGCATGCCGCATCTGCCCACCTCCTTTTAAGTGATACAGAGCCATGCCCCTGTGGCGGGATGCCTGTCCTGATCTTTATTTGATCAATATATGGTTTCATTAAATCGTTGTTCAAAAGCTGGTTAGCCGGGATTTCAATGACCTCAAATCCTGCTTTTTGCAGCAGTGCGATTTTCAGCAGAGTCGAACCATTCCTGGTTTTAAAATCACCACCCACATAATGAGAGGGACCCTGAACTTCAATCACCATGTTGTGATCTGGCAGTAGCAGGTCAACCGGAGGTAATGAGTTCAGACTCTTTTCTTCTTCAATCTGCAAAGAGGGAATGCATGATTGGAGTTGATTGCGGAAGTCGGCTTGAGGTTTTGAAATAGTTGTCCGGTAATGGGGGACGACAGGACAGGCCCTACCAAGCCAACTTGCTGCCATGGCAATAACGGATTGATCCTCTAAGTTATCCGGAGATGTATTTTTCACGCGAGTAAACAAGTCATCCATGTGCTTTTCAAGCCAGTGATTGTTATTGGCGTCTGGTGACAACCTGGCACAGCATACCATTACTCCCCAAAGGGACATCAATATCGTTTGCTGAGAGAGCTGAGGATTTTCACTGATGCGGTCGACAAGCGATTCGAACGTAGAGATAACCACGTTCAGCTCAAGGAGTTCACCCAGTTTCGCCATGGCCCACAGCAGGTTGGCGATTCCCTGGGCTTTAAATTGGTCTTTCTTTGCGTTCACGTGAGGCAACAGAGCAGTCACGGCCTCGTGAAGCCCTGTTGTTCGATCCTGCCCACTATCCATCAGTTTCGCCATTGCCCACAGCAGGTTGGCGATACCCTGTGGTTTAAAGTTACCTTTCTGTGCGTTCACGTGTGGCAAAAGCGCAGCCACGGCCTCTTTAAGCTGTGGTGTCCTATCCTCCCCGTTGTCCAGCAGTTTCGCCATGGCCCACAGAAGGTTAGCGATTCCCAGGGCATTAAATTGGTCTTTATGTGTGTTTACGTGGGGCAACAGGGCGGCCACGGCCTTTTTGGGCTCTGTTGTTAGCTCTTGCCCGTTGTCTACAAGTTTCGCTATGGCCCACAGCAGGTTGGCGATACCCTGTGGTTTAAAGTTTGCTTTCTGTGCGCTCACGTGGGGCAACAGCGCAGCCAACGCCTCGTTGAACTCTGGTGTTCGCTTTTGCTCGTTGTCCACCAGTTTCGCCATGGCCCACAGCAGGTTGGCGATATGCTGAGGAATAAATTGGTCTTTGTTTGCGTTCACGTGGGGCAACAGCGCGGCCACGGCATCATTGAGCCCTGGTGACCACTTCTGCCCGTTGTCCAACAGTTTCGCTATGGCCCACAGCAGGTTGGCGATACCCTGGGCATCAAATTGGTCCTTCTGTGCGTTCACATGGGGCAACAGCGCAGCCACGGCCTCTTTGAGCTCTGGGGCCCGCTCTAGCCCACTGCCCACCAGTTTCGCCATGGCCCACAGCAGGTTGACAATACCCTGTGGTTTAAAGTTAGCTTTCTGTTCATTTACGTGGGGTAACAGCGTAGCCACGGCCTCGTTGAGTTCTGGTGTCTGTTCCTGTCCGTTGTCCACCAGTTTTGCCATGGCCCACAGCAGGTTGGCGATATGCTGAGGATTAAATTGGTTTTTTTTGGGGTTCACGTGCGGCAACAGTGCGGCCACAGCCTCTTTGAGCCCTGGTGTCAACTCCTGCCTGTTATCCACCAGTTTCGCCATGGCCCACAGCAGATTGGCAATTTCCTGTGGTTTAAAGTTGGTTTTCTGTGCGTTCACGAGGAGCAACAGTGCGGCCACGGCCTCGTTGAACTCTGGTGTCTGCTCCTGCCCGTTGTTCACCAGTTTCGCCATGGCCCACAGCAGGTTGGTGATTTCCTGTGGTTTAAAGTGAGCTTTCTGTGCGTTCACGAGGGGCAACAGCATGGCTACGGCCCCGTTGAGCCCTGGTGTATGC
>NZ_JBLYNS010000091.1:0-20979 GCF_049310205.1 Endozoicomonas sp. ALC013
GTGTCAAACCAAGCATGAAAATGGAGCTGAAAACTTATCGACTCTGCGTCGTCTGGCACTCAATATTTTTAAGATGGATCGTGTGGGAAAGGGCAGTATTCGACGCAGGCGCAATGATTGTGCCTGGGATGACTCCTACCTGACTGAACTACTTGAACAGTTCATCTTCACTTCTGTTAATCATGGATGTTGATAGTAAATATTGTGCATTTTATGCTCGAGTGAATGAATTAATGAGAACCATTCTCTTCATGCGTAAGCCCTGCCCGTTAATTTTACAGTATTAACTCACTTCAAGATATTTCTTATCTGATTCAGTTTTTTGATTAGTATTAAATACTCATTATAAAATTCTTTTAGTTTTACACCATCTATTTTTACATATTGCGTCTTATTCTCACGCCACTCATACCTGTCCACAGCAAGAGAAACATGAGTGGAAGCAGTATCAGACTCTTTGGGCATCGCTGTCAGTTTATCTATCTCATAATCGCTCATGATTAAAAATCACTTTAGATATTGATTTTGTTGACAACCTTCTAAAATCCCATCTCCGAAATCAGCAGCCATTTTCATCTTCTGATCCATTGTATCTTGTGTTGGGATGTCGTATATCATATTTATTAATTCTCTTCCAGACTCTGTATTTTGCTTATTAAAATCATTTGAAATACTTTCCTTAGATTTACCAACTTGCCTTAACATCATTATCATGTATGAAGTTCTCGCCAACGAGCCACATGAAGTTGTTTTATCATATTTTTTATAATACTTTCTATTCAAGTAACTCTTATCAGCACTAAGGTTATTAACGCTTTTAAGCAAATTAACTTCCTCTACATTATCAGCCTTTTTAATAAGAATAGGATTCTTTCCTTTTAAGCTTGGATCTTCACTACACCCATTAAAATATCCATCGGAAAATGTTGCAGCAGAATACAAACGTCCTTTTTCTGTTAGTCTGATTTTTTCAGAAAAAGCAACATGAATAACAGTATCAACAAAGTCTCTATTTATATCGTTGAATCTCTTTAATACTTCTTCTTTAGACTTACCAAACTGCCGATCAAGCATTACACCATAACTTATTGCCGCCCCTATACCACAATATGTATTTTGATCAAACTTTGTATAATAATCCTTAGATAAATAATCAAGCTCTGAATTATAGGTTAATTGCTTTGTAATTTCGTCTGAATACTCACAACTATTACCATCCCAAGTCCAATTTACAATTTTTTGACTTTCAGAAACTTCAAGCTTTGTAGTGCATGAACTTTTTAAGTCATACCCACCAAATATTGTTGTTTTTTTATTACTATAAAGTGTGCTGCCTACAACATTATATTCAGTTTTACTACTAGAAGTTTCAGGAATATGAACACTACTTTTTTTCGAATAAATATATAGCTTATTTCCATTTGGAAGATTCATTATCTGAGCAGGGTAACCCCATATTCTGGAATATGTATTTATATCTTTACCCAACCAACTATTCAATACTGCGGAATAGTTCTCGGACGATCTAATTGCACAACCAGTTATTAACATTGTTGCAACTATTGGTATAACTTTAATCCATTTAACCATTAGCTATTGATCTCTCTTCTACTTCCTGGAAGCCGAGCATCAGCTGTTCTTAGTTGATGTTTAAAACCTCGATTTCCTCTTACAATTTCTTTCCCGTTTTTATCAATGGTAATTATTGTTTCTTTTACAATATTCTTGTATTTACCACTTTCTTCAAACTCGAAACTGACAATATCAGATTTATAAATCCATTGTTGTGATCCAAGTGCTAGAAAGCTATACGTGCAATCATCAATAGTTACGTAATGTGCGTGTAGTGCTTTCGTATTTCCACCCTTACTTGGAGGGCGACTTTTTTCTTTCAAAAAAACAGAATAATTCTGAATTTTTTTGTTCAAAATTTTGTTCATTAATACTACTCAGAGGTAATGAAGCAAGAAGTTTTCAATTTTACCAATAATGCTGAGGTTGCACCATTGGCAGCTAACAGTCGTTTACATGAATCATGTTTCGCATAACATACTCTAGATTCGCTATACGTACCAGCCGACCCCCCCATACAAAAAATGTAACTGTTCAGCACCCCTCACATAAATCTGGCATTTTCTGATTTTTATACCATTCTCTTAAGCACTTTTATTTACCAACATTCGCCAACATGGTTCCAGAGCTGCCTACAACTATGTCGACTGAGACGCTCTTGAAAGAGAATGCACAGTTGTGCATAAGAGTTCCCTGTCTGGAAGAACGATGTAGAGAATTGGAAGAAAGGGTTAGCAAGAACAGTCAAAACAGCAGTAAGCCACCATCGTCTGATGGTTATCAAAAACCTTGTAAAAGCAGTGATTCCAGAGATAATCCCGCCGATACCGATGAAGGTGCTGATGCATCAAATAATGACAAACCCAATCCAAAAAGTCTGAGACAGTCTTCCGACAATAAATCCGGTGGACAGAAAGGGCATCAGGGAACTTGCCTCAAGCAGGTCGATAACCCTAATTATATTGAGTTCCTTCAGGTTAAAGAATGCCATAAATGTCAGGTTTCTCTCCTTGATAAGGAGTCGGTCAAATATATTGAGCGACGGTGTTTGAGCCAGGAAAGCTTGGTGAATTTGAAGTAACTGCCTATAAAGCTGAGGTCAAAATCTGCACATGTGGTTGCAAAAATCAGGCTAAATTCCCGGAAGGTGTAACTGCAGCCGTGCAATATGGCCCAGCTACTCAGGCTGTGGCCGTCTATCTTAATCAATATGATTTCGTACCGGATAAGCGTGTGTCAGAGTATTTTAATACGCTCTATAAAGATGAGTGTCAGCGCTGGAACGGTAGCCAATTTTGTGGCCAGGACCCATGAAAACCTGGCCTCTACTGAGGATGCCATTCGTGACGCCTTGCAGGAAACGGCAGTTGCCGGAGTCGATGAAACTGGCATGCGGGCCGAAGGCTCTCTTTATTGGTTACACGTTATGCGGGATGACCAATGGACACTTTACTACCAGGCTGAAAAGCGGGGTCGTGAGGCCATGGATGCGATGGGCATACTACTTACGTTTGTCGGCGTTCTGGTTCATGATCATTGGAAATCCTACTTTTCATATGCGGCAGTTCACGTTCTTTGCAATGCCCATTACCTGAGGGAGCTTTTGGGCATTGTTGACCGGGACGGCAATCAACTGACGTTACGTCTGATGAAATTGCTCAGGCTTTCCTGGCATTATTGCAAGGGCTTTAAGACCATAGGTATGCTACAAATGCCGGGTGTTATCCATGAACGTATTGAGAAGATTTATGACCGCTTACTTCAGCGGGCATTAACGAAAGAAGTCGCCTATATGGAGAAACAGCGGCAAGAGCTCGGCCGTAAGAAAGTCAAAAATACCAAAGCCTACAACCTCTTCAAACGACTCATTGAGTTCAAAACTGAAACACTGCGGTTCATGTCAGATTTTACAATCCCCTTCGACAACAATGGCAGTGAACGGGATATTCGCATGGCCAAGTTAAAGCGGAAAATCTCAGGCTGCTTCAGGAGTGCGGACGGAGGTGCTTTTTTTGCACGGATTCGGAGCTATCTGTCGTCAGCTAGAAAATAGGGTATGGATATATACCAGTCACTACTTAGAGCTGTTCAGAATTACAGCAATATGCCTTTGCTGGGTGCTGAATAGTTACCTGCCATGAAAACTTTTGAGTTTAACCAAAGCTCACTTGATACGGCCTTATCCCTCAATATATGACACGATTTTGCCGGTGATCAGGTACAGACACGGAGCCGCTTTCTGACGGGCGATACTATTATCACCAGCACTGGTGCCGCACCTGAGAAAACCACCTGGCAAATCGGCCTGGGCGCTAATTATATGATTAGCAATAATCTGACCGCATCTGTCAATTACGATCATACCTGGAAGTCTGGTTTTGATGCTGACACTATCAGTGCCAAATTGAGATACGACTTTTAATCATTGATAGTAAATGGAGCTTTGGGTCGTAGCTCCATTGAGTACTTTTATACTTCAACGCTCGAGTGGATTAGCATATTCCGGCTTAATGCCAAGCGCTTCAAGGTAATCTGGCAGGTTGAGTATGCAGAGGAAATCGCTCCAGGGTAAAAAAATAAACTTATTCTGGAGAAAGTGTCGTATATCTTCAGCTTCCGAGGAGTATACAAAAGCGGCCAGCCAGTTCACATCACTCAGGCTTTGCATGTGAGCCTCATATAACGCATCACTGCTGATCTCTATTTCTGTGGGCAACTGTCCTGTGGCACCATCAATACCCTGCCGGGCTTTTGCCAGATTATGGATATTCATGCATCCCTTTGCTGTTGAATCTAATGCCTTGGGGTTAATCCCTGCTTGAATCATCCCCCGCCGGAAATGGGAGTCTCTTTTGATCAAGTAGTACAAAAGACATGCCTGATAACAGGGGATTGGCAGGTTTTTATCCTCTTTGGTCAAGCTTTTTCTGAGAATCTCTTTTTGAGGCTCAGCCAGAAAACCGGCAGCCCATGGGGACATCAATATCATGTTGACCAGCCCGGAGTCTGGGGAGGTCATTTGCTTCAGGGCCCGGAACATACTTTGTTGCAGTCTGTCTCGCTCTGCACACAGTGCGTACTCATCACCGGGCAGCATTCTGTTAGCCTCAATCTCAATAATGGTCTTCTGATTAGCGAGGTTGAATTTTTGTGGTTGCAGTGGAAACAATCCCGGAGCGTATGCATTAGCTATTTGCTGGCCAAACTTCGTCAGGGCATTGATTATTTTCTCTGCTGCTCCATCGTGGGCAAATAATGCTGAGTTTTCACGAATGTAGGCGCCGCGCGCCCTGCATCTGAACGACGAGAGTTGTTTAGTGCCCACCTTGATCGTCATCCCCCGGTGGTGATCATATCCTTCTGGCATGGTAATCGCCAGATCCCGACGTTCAAATGCGAGATTACTGGCCAGGTTTTTTGCTGACTCGTCGTCCCAACCCTCTGTAATCAGCTTTTCCAGGCTTTTGATACAATCTCCCACACTTTGAATGCGGTCGTAGGACGCTTTTATGCCTGTTCGCCCATTTGCCATACGGACATTGATCAAATCGGCGATCATCAGGTTAATGATGAATTTTTTTGACCTGTCATCAACAGCACAATCTGACAGGTCGTATTTGTTCAAAAGAACATTCTGAAATAATTCATAGTTGATAATTGCGGCATGTAATTGAGTAGTAGCAACTTTTGCCTGCAACTCCTCCAGGCACTTCTCTTCTTCAAAGCCAAGCCAGGATGCATCATAGTAAAACTCCAGTTTCCCATTGTTTGTCGCCTGTCCTGGCGTTTGTGCATGTTTCCGGGATGTTGTCTGAGCCAACACAAGAGTATCAGGTGCTAAAGGATTCATCGTTGTCGGCGCTCCTGCCATTCACGTTATTTGATTGACATACAGAGTTACAACTTTTATTGACTGGGTGTTCGTGCATAAGTTCAATTTTTTTCACTGCTGACAAAGCTAATCGTTCAGGTTATAAAATATCCAAATCCAGTTGCAGGAACTAAAAAAAATCAACGGCTGAGAATTAAACAGAAAACTTAGATTTTATACCTAAAAGACGCTGACAATCTTTTTTGTTATATTGTCAAACCATTAAACAAACCAAAGACCAGCACAACCTGGTAAACGACTCGGACTGAGTTGATGTAAACGAGAGCAAGCTGTGACGTCACTGAATAACACAATAATTATCCATGGAAGCGTTATTGCACGCCAACTGACGTCCTCCGGATTTTTCAGGCTCAATCACCTCAGAACACTCTGTCAGGTTATTCTGATTATCCTGCTTGCCAGACAGCTGGCTATGATCACATGGCAGCTTCTGCCAGATAACCCGACCGGGCACTCAACAGTCCAAAGTATCAAGGCACAGATCCCGACAGCCCGAACTACGGCCAACAACAATCCGCTTTCTGCGCTGGAAAACCTGCAGCTGTTTGGTAAACCACCCGCCCCACAGCAAACTCCTGTTCCGGAAGATGTCCCCGTGTCACGCCTGGCGGTGCGCATCACCGGCCTGGTTGCCAGCAGTAACCCGGATGAATCTCTGGTCATTATTCGTTCCGGGTCTTCTGATGCCACCTATCGGCCCGGCGACACGCTGAAAGGGACACGGGCAAAAGTGGACAGGATTTATGCTGACCGGGTCATCATTCGTAATGGTGAGCGGTACGAATCACTGCTGATGTACCCGGATGAAGCCAGAAAAGGCCCCGCTATTCAAACAACCTCAGCAAACCGTCCCAAAAGCCGTGCTGTTGCCGATATTCGCCGAAAGCTTCAGGATAAACCGGACTCCTGGACAGAGATCGTGACCATTTCACCCGTGCGCAGAGACGGGAAATTGCAGGGATACCGGGTCAATCCGGCCAAATATCCGGACTATTTTTCTCAGCTTGGCCTTAAAGCCAACGATATGGCTGTGGCTATCAACGGTTATGACCTGACAAACACCAGTGAAGCCATGAAAGTCATTGGACAACTGTCTTCAATGACTCAGCTCTCATTAACCATTGAGAGGGATGGCCAGCGTTTTGAGATTGACCTGTCTTCCTGATTATTAAGATATACAAAGGTGCCGCTATGTTTTCATCGTCGGTGTGCGCAGGGGAAATCCGTGCACTGATATCCAGGACGCGTTTTTTATCCCTGCGTTGGCCGCAGGCGCTATTAACAGCCATACCGTTTGCGCTGGCATTGCCTTTATCACCCGCTTTACTGGCCAGCAGTTCTTCTGCACCGAACTATAACTCTCTGGGAACGGGCAGTTATGCATCCGCCCATTCCCTGTATTCCGCCAGTTTTGACAAGGCGGATATTAAAGAGTTTATCCGCACGGTCAGTGCCAACCTGAACCGCACCATCATTATTGATCCCGGCGTTCGGGGTGAGGTGACTATCCGGGCTTATGAGCAACTGAACCGGCAACAGTACTATCAGATGTTTCTGTCGGTACTGTCCGTTCATGGGTTCGCGGCGGTTGAAGATGCAAATGGCCTGGTCAAAATCATACCGGACAAAAATGCCCGCACCTCGTCCATACCAGTGGTGGCCGGTAAAAAGCTGGGCGAACAGGTCGCCCATGGTGGTGATGAGATGGTCACCTGGGTTCTGCCGGTAAACCATGTGCCTGTCCGTGAGTTGTCACCTATTCTCCGACAACTGGTTGATAATTCAGGCAGTGTCGTACATTACGATCCGTCGAATATTCTGATTCTCAGTGGCCGGGCCAATAACCTTGAGCGTGTTGCCGAGGTGGTTCGTCGTGTTGATCAGGCAGGCATGCGCAATATTCAGATTGTCCAGCTGTTCCATGCCTCCGCCAGTGAGATGGAACGGATTCTTATGTCGATCTACGCCGGACAGGGTCAGAAAGCCAACGGTATGCCCCCCGTCATTGTCAGCAACGAGGCCAGCAACCAGATCATTCTCTCTGCCGATACCCAGACCCTGCAACGCATGAAAAGCCTGTTGCAGCAGATGGATGCCGAGCGTAAGTCCACTGGTAATATCCGTGTCTTCTATCTCCACTATGCCAAAGCAGAAGACCTGAAAAAGGTACTGGACGGCGTTGGTAAAATGCTGATTGCCTCTGGTAACCGCAGTAAAAGCGCGTCCGGTGATTACAGCATTGAAGTCCATGAGCAGACCAACGCGCTGGTGGTCACCGCACGCCCTGATGTGATGCAGGCCATGGAATCTGTGATTGAGCAGCTGGATATCCGCCGTGCCCAGGTGATGGTGGAAGCCATTATTGTTGAAGTGGCGGATGGGGATGGCATTAACCTGTCATTCCAGCTGGCCAACGCAGATGGCACCAGTCTGATGCAGTTCCAGGATGGTTCAAGCGTTCCTATCGGGGAAATTCTGATGGGGATGAAAGAGGCTGAAGGTGAGAAAGGATCAACCGTAGTTACGACTGATCCCAATACAGGCCAATTAATCACTACCACAAACCCGGATAAAGATGGGGATTACACCGCCCTTGCCGCAGCACTGGCAAAGGTCTCCGGCGCAGCCTTCAGTATCACCTCCGGTGACTGGACCGCACTGCTTCAGGCCGTCACCACATCCAGCCAGTCCAATGTGCTGGCGACACCAAGCCTGCTGACTCTGGATAATGAAGAAGCCTCCTTTATTGTCGGTGATGAAGTGCCCACACTCACTGGCTCCACGCCCAGCTCCGGTAACGATAACCCTTACCAGACCATTGAGCGTAAAGAAGTGGGTGTCAAACTGACCGTCACGCCACAGATCAATGCCGGAGATGCCGTTAAACTGACCATTGAGCAGGAGGTTTCCAGCGTTAATGGCCGCACTCCCGTTGATGTGACCTTTGCCACCCGCAAGGTAAAAACATCGGTGATGGTGAAAACCGGGGATACCGTTGTTATAGGCGGACTGCTGGATGAAAACGTCCAGGAAAGTGTTTCAAAAGTACCGCTGCTGGGTGATATACCCGTCCTTGGTCATCTGTTCCGTTCGACCTCCAGCAAAAAGGTGAAGAAGAACCTGATGGTCTTCCTTCGTCCGACCATTATTCGGGATGATCTGACCATGAACGCCATCAGTGGCCAGAAGTACGACCTTATCCGTGCTTACCAGCTGGACAGGCAGGGCCGGGGTATTTCATTGATGCCCGGTTTCGACACCCCGGTGCTCCCGGAACAGCCAACGGCCCGGGATTTCCTTGATGAACTCAGACGTCAGATGGATGAAGAGTCTGCCGAAGCTGAAAAGGCTGTCGAGCTGGAAAAAGCCTCAACTCAGGCATCCATAAAACCAGTTCGTCGTACCGGCGGGGAAAGGTAATGACCGAAGCAGCCCTGAACCCTGATACAGCCCTGAGCCCTGATACAGCTTTAAGCCATGGAACATCACAATGGGAAGAGCAAGCCCTGAGTGAAGCGCTGGCCCTGACCATTGAGAAACGGATGAGGGATTCGGTAACCCCCGGGCCAGACTCTGTCAGCCCGGAAAGAAAACGCAACTTGCCGTTCTCTTTCGCCCGTCGCTTTAACTTGCTGCTCACATACAATGACCAGGGCAATGCTCAGGTCTGGTACAAAGGGCTGCCGTCTACTGCAGCACTGCAGGAGGTCAGACGTTTCGCAGGCGTATCACTGACCCTGACAGCCCTGGACGATGATGAGTTTGAGCAGAAACTGGCCAACCATTATCAACAGGACTCCTCCGTTGCACGACAACTCATGAACGACATCGGCAATGATGAAGGTCTTCAGGCCCTGGCAGAAGAACTGCCAGAAGATGAAGACCTGCTGGAAGCCGACGACGGTGCACCGATTATCCGCCTGATCAATGCCATGCTCAGCGAGGCCATCAAGGAAGGTGCCTCTGACATCCATATTGAAACCTTTGAGCGAAACCTGACCGTTCGTTTTCGTGTTGATGGTGTTTTACGGGAGATTCTCCGTCCCCAGCGCAAGCTGGCAGCCGTGCTGGTGTCCCGGGTAAAAGTCATGGCCAGACTGGACATTGCGGAGAAGCGTATTCCCCAGGATGGTCGTATATCCCTTCGCCTTGGTGGCCGTGCCGTCGATGTTCGTGTCTCAACCCTGCCTTCTCGCCACGGTGAACGGATCGTTATGCGTCTGCTGGATCGCAACAGTGTCCGGCTGGACCTGGCCAGTCTTGGCATGGAAGGCACACTTTGCCAACAGTTTCGGGAGCAGTTGCACAAACCCCATGGCATCCTTCTGGTTACCGGCCCTACCGGTTCCGGCAAGAGTACCACGCTCTATGCAGGGCTGAGTGTTATTAACAACAGTGAGCGCAACATTCTCACGGTTGAAGACCCCGTGGAGTACGAACTGGAGGGGATTGGCCAGACCCAGGTTAATCCAAAGGTGGATATGACCTTTGCCCGGGGGCTGCGGGCAATTCTACGACAGGACCCGGATGTGGTCATGATCGGTGAGATCCGTGACCTGGAAACCGCCGAAATTGCCGTACAGGCGTCGTTAACCGGACACCTGGTACTCTCCACACTGCACACCAATACCGCCGTCGGTGCCATCACCCGCCTCAGGGATATGGGGGTTGAGCCTTTCCTGCTGGCCTCAAGCCTGCTGGGAGTACTGGCCCAGCGTCTGGTCAGAACACTCTGCCCGGACTGCCGACAACAACGCCCTGCCACCGACCTTGAAATCAGCCTGATGGGGCTTTCGGCAAACCATTTGCTGTGGCAATCCACCGGTTGTGAGGCGTGTCATAACACGGGTTACCGTGGCCGAACCGGCATCCATGAACTGTTTCTGGTCAATGACCGGGTTCGCCAGCTGATTCATGATGGTACCGGTGAACAAGTCATTGAACAGGAAATACGTCATTCGTCGAATAGTATTCAAACGGATGGTTTCAGAAAAATTCTCAGCGGCATCACCACTCTGGAAGAGGTGATGCGTGTCACCAGGGAATAACAGCCTATGAGCGTATTTGCTTACGAAGCCCTGGATGCCAAAGGGAAAAAAAGTAAAGGCGTCATAGAAGCCGACTCACCTCGTCAGGTGCGGCAAAAGCTGCGGGTTTCCGGACTCAATGCCATCGCCGTCAGTGCAGCCACCGGCCAGGAAACGTCGGATACGACCCAAAATAAACGTTCATCATCGAGCAGCCTGTTTCGCTCCTTGTTGCAAAGACAGGCAACCGATGCGGAAGTCGCACTGCTGACACGGCAACTGGCGACGCTGGTTGCTGCGGGCATCCCCCTGGAAGAGTGTCTGCAGGCACTGGTAAGACAGCTGCGCAAACCGCACCTGAAATCCATCGTCACCACGGTTCGTTCAAAAATTCTTGAAGGGCAATCGCTGGCGGACAGCCTGGCCTGCTACCCGAAAACCTTTGACCGGCTTTACCGTTCCATGGTGGCGGCTGGGGAGAAATCAGGCCACCTGGATGGCGTGTTGGAAAGGCTGGCCGACTTTACCGAGCACCGCCAGAAAATCAAAGGGCAACTGATTCAGGCCATGATCTACCCGGCCATCCTGACACTGGTGGCCATTGGTGTTGTGGCGGCATTGTTGGTGACCGTGGTCCCCACGGTGGTTGAACAGTTTGCCCATATGGGGCAACAGCTGCCCACCATGACGCTCACTCTGATCAGCATCAGTGACTTTGTTCGTGCCTATGGACCGGGCATTGCCATGGCGCTACTTGTCACCCTGGTAATACGCCAACAGATCCTGCAGCGAAGCCGAACCTGCCGACTGGTACACGACCGCTGGCTACTAAAATTGCCACTGATTGGCAGTGTTCTCAGCGGAGTCGATGGTGCCCGTTTTGCCAGAACCCTGAGCATACTGACCAGCAGTACCGTGCCATTACTGGAAGGAATGGGGATTGCAGCAAAGGTGCTGGTGAATCAACACATGCAGACGTCACTGCTCAAGGCCGCTGAGCGGGTCAGGGAGGGGTCTTCCCTCTGGCAGTCACTGGAGCAGACCGAACTGTTCTCCCCCATGATGCTTTACATCATTGCCAGCGGTGAAAAGTCCGGTGAACTGACCGGCATGCTGGCCAGGGCGGCAGATAATCAGGATCAGCAATTTGAATCCCAGGTAAATATCGCACTGGGCATTTTCGGCCCATTGCTGATTGTTTCCATGGCCGGTGTCGTACTGTTTATCGTTATGGCCATTTTGACGCCAATGCTGGACCTGAACTCACTGGTAGGCGGTTGATGTTTGTGTACCTTCAGGGTCCGGTGGGAATGCATATCGTACTTACATTCTGGAGCCAGACTTCAGAATAAACTTTGTGGTAAAAACCAGTATCAGACCATTAGGAAAAACCAATGAACCCTCTTAATAAAAGACAAAAGCAGTCAGGTTTTACCCTGCTGGAAATCATGGTGGTGATTGTCATTCTTGGCGTACTGGCCAGTATGGTTGCCCCCAACATTATCGGCAATAAAGATAAGGCCGATCTGCAAAAAGCGGTGAGTGATATCGTTGCCCTGGAAAATGCACTGGATATGTACAAGCTGGAAAATAACAACTACCCCTCCACCCAGCAGGGACTGGCAGCGCTGGTCAGCAAACCGTCTGGCAGCCCGGAGCCCAGATCGTACCGTGACAATGGCTACATTCGTCGTCTGCCAAAAGACCCGTGGGGTAACGATTATCTGATGCTGAGTCCGGGGGAACACGGTCCTGTGGATATTTTCTCCGCTGGCCCGGATGGTCAGCCAGGCACCGATGATGATACCGGTAACTGGAACCTGGATAGCTAACCACGCCCAATGGCTAACGACGTTACACACTCCGAAACAGGACAGCGAGTAAACCAGCACGGTTTCACACTGCTGGAAATCATGCTGGTGATGGTACTCCTGGGGTTAGCCATATCCGCCATTCTTCCATCATTGATACCTGACGACAGTGGTGCACTTATGCAGAAAGAGGCCCGACGTCTGATCATGCTGGCTCACACCTCGCAGGAAAAAGCACTGCTCCATGGTATGGATATGGGGCTGCAACAGACGACCGAAGGCTATCAATTTCTGGTTTATAAGCAGGGGAAATGGCAGCCAGTCAGCGAGGACCGGACCCTCTCACCGGTCGCATTGAATAAGGCCCTGCGGTTGGCCATTTTGCCTGGTGAGTCGGTTTGGCGAGAAACACTGGAACAGGATAAAGGTTTTACCTTTGACACTGACGATAAAGCGTCTTTATCAGACTCCGAACCTAAGGCTGAACCAGATCTGTTCTTCTGGGCCTCCGGAGAGATTTCACCGGCAGAGTTAAAGCTCTTTTCTGCGGATGACCCCAGGCACGCCCTGTCTATCAATATCGAAGAACATGGCGAAATCGCCCTGATGGAAGGAGTTCAACGGTGATGCCTTCCAGAGTCTCTGCGGCACAGGGTTTTACTTTACTGGAAGTACTGCTGGCCCTTGCACTGCTGGCCATTGCCGGGATGTCGGTACTGTCCATGAGCGGCGAAAGTGTGCGCAACACGCCGATACTGGAACAACGCACCCTGGCAAGACTGGTGGCGGATAATCAGATGACAGACATTCATCTGACACAGCAGTGGCCAACACTCAGCTGGCAACGGGCAGAGCATGAACTGGCTGGACAGCAGTGGTTTGTCCGTTTTCGCAGTATCAAAACCGCTGATAACGATTTCCGGGCGATTGATGTTGAAGTACGCGGTGAACAGGGCGAACAAAGTCCGGTACTGGCGACACTGAGAAGCTATATGGTCAAACAGGGATGATGCAGATCAAACGACAGCTAAAGGGCTTTACCCTGTTGGAAATGCTGGCGGCCATCGCTATTTTCAGCATTATCAGCCTGAGTGCCTGGCAGATTTTTCAGGGCGTGATGACCGCCCATGATGTTGTGCTGACTAAAAATGAGCGCCTGCGACAACTGCAATACACGCTGTTGCTGATAGACCAGGACCTGCAACAAATTGCCGACCGGGGAACCCGGGTAGATAACCGGGTCACGGCGCAAAGCCTGTTCAGCGACTCCCAGATGCTGGACAGTGACGATGAAGCACTGGCACTGGTGCGCCATGGCTGGCACAACCCGGACTACCGGTTACCCAGGCCGGAATTGCAGCGGGTCTTTTATCGGCTCCGTGATAACCGTCTGGAGCGCCAGTATCATCATGTCCTCGATCCTGCATCCATCAATGTCGAGCCGGTTACCCAGATCTTATTAACCGATATCAACTCATTGAAATTCAGTTTTTACATCAATGGTCAGTGGCGGGACTCTCTGTTATTGGCTGAAGGCTCTTTACCGGAAGGACTGAAAATTGAGTTTGATATGAGCGACTTTGGACGTATAGAGCGACGCTATATACTGCCAGCATCCTGGCAGCCTGCATTATGACCGGTTTAAATAATGATTCACCACAGAGACACAGAGATACAGAGAAAGGTTTTCTTGTCTCCGTGTCTCTGTGCCTCCGTGGTAATTGCTGTTCCAGACACAAAGGCAGTAGCAAAGCCCATTACCCTGATCGCCAGCAAGGCATTGCCCTGCTGAGCGTATTGCTGATGCTGACACTGCTGGTTTTACTGGCCAATGAGTTAACGCTCTCCTTCCGCACCCAGTTGACCAGAACCCAATCCATGCAGCAACGGGAGCAGGCGCGCTGGTATGCCTTTTCCGGGGAAAGCCTGGCGATCAAAACACTGAAACAGAACTTTGAAGATGATCCGGACATCACCCATCTCGGGCAGTACTGGGCCACCAACAATGTAGTATTACCGGTTGAAGGCGGCCAGATTGCCGGTCAACTGAAAGACTCACAATCCTGTTTTAATATCAATGCCCTGGCCAAGCCGCTTACAGAAGCGAACGACACATTACAGCAGTCACCTGAAAGTCAGGTATTTTCTGCCCTGCTGCAATACCTGGAAATACCACAGTGGGAGTCAGACAGCATTACCCGGGCAACCCGAAACTGGGTCAGCAGTGAAGCTCTTCGGGAAGGCGAAAGTGACCTGGATTACCTCGCCCGGCCACTCCCTTATTTAAGCAGCAAAACCCTGATGCGCGATATCAGTGAATGGCGTGCCGTGGCGGGAGTATCAACGTCCGTCGCCCAAAAAGTTATGCCTTACCTCTGTGCCCTGCCCAGTACCGAGCTGGCCATCAATGTGAATACCATTCCTGTTGACCAACCGGAAATACTGGCCGCGCTCTATATTGATCAGCTGCCCGTTGATCAGGCACGCAATATTCTGGAAACCCGGCCACGGGAAGGATGGGATGCGGTGGCCGATTTCACCAGCCAGCCATTGCTGGCCAACTTCAGCAGTACTGACGCAGGCAAACGTCTGACCATCGTCAGCTACTATTTTGAAATGCATGCAATAGCCAATTACGGCGCAAGCGAAGTCAGACTGAACACTCTCCTGGCTCGCTCCAAAGACAACCAATTAACGGTCATTCGCCGTAAATTTGGAGGAGTTTAATGAATCCTCACCTGCTATTGAGGTTACCGGAGCATCACGAACAACCGGTTTATTGGCAGCTTTGCCCGGCGGATATCGCCACTGAAACGCTGCAGGACAACCATGAAGAACACGCTATTGCCCATGGTTTCTGGCCAACAGTATCGGATTTTATTGCACAATATGCCGACACAACCGTCAGCAGCGGGACATTGTCCGGTCAGCCAATTGCTACGATGGCCGTTACCATTCTGGTGCCATCAGCCCGGGTGACACTGCATACTCTGACTATTCAGGGACGACTGACCCCCGCTGTTCGCCAGTCCCTTCCCTGGCGTCTGGAAGAAGAGCTGGGTGATGATGTTGAAGACCTGCACGTTGCCGTTCTCCAGCATGGGGACAGTCAGGCTCATCTGGCCGTCATCAAACAGGCCGATATGGCACAGTGGCAAGGCTGGCTGACCAATGCCCGAGTGATAACCAAACGCTGGGTACCCGATGCCCTGATGCTCCCCATCGAAGAAAACCAGTGCCGTTTATTGCAGATTGATGATTTGACCATTGCCCGATATGGCCAGTGGCAGACAGCCGTCTGTGAGTCACAGTGGTTAACGCTGTTTATGGATGGCCTGAAAAAGGAGCATCCTGAACTGACGTTTTTGGAAACAGAGCAACATGCCTCGGCACCATTAACACTGCTGACCCCTCAGGCCGGTAATTCACCACTCAACCTGCTGCAGGGGCAATGGCAGCCTGCCTCACCCTGGCACCAACGACTGCTGCCCTGGTGGTCCACCGCCCTGATGGCCTGCCTGCTGCTGATTCTGGTAACCACTCACTCGGTGCTGGAAACCCATCAACTGGAACAGACTGCGGCATCTTATCAACAGCAGGCCAACAATATTTACCGGCAGCTGTTTCCGGGTGAACGGGTTGTCAGGCTGCAATCCCAGATGCGGCAGAAGTTGGCCGCGTTACAGCAACCAGAAGAAACCTCACAGAGTATGCTGGCCATGCTGGCCCAAATTACCCCGGTGCTGAATGCATTCCCCGAGCTGCAAGCCAGTTCCATGGCTTTCACTGTCAACACCAGAGAAGGTGCACGACAAAGTCTGCGTATTCAGGCACAAGCCAGTGACTTCGAGGTGTTCACCCGTTTCCGGGAACAGTTTGAACAAGATCTTAACCGGGGCGAAGGGCTGACCATTGCCATAGAAGCCCTTGAACGTACCGGAGATACAGTGACTGGCATGCTGGTTATTTCAGGAGGTGTGTCCTGATGAGCTTCCTTACCAATACCATAAACAGCGCCAGCCCTTTCTGGCAAAGCATGATTGCCCGCTGGCGGCAGCTTTCCCGGCGGGAGCAGTGGCTCACCGCCACGGCACTGGTCACATTGTTTATCTGGCTGATCTGGCAGGGCCTGATGACACCGCTTGCTAATCAGCAGGCACTGGCAGAGAAGAAAGTGGCTGCCAGCCGCGCACAGCTGACGCAGATACAACAGCAGGCGGAGCAGGTCCTCAGTTTGAGAGCTTCAGGTGCCGCTGCCCGCCCTGTCAGCAATACGCCCATGGACCAGACCATCCACCAGCTGGCGGGCAGATATCAGCTGGTAATCCAGCGGGTTCAGCGAGCCAATGGCCAGGACGACACGCTGGATATTGATCTGGCCAATGCCCGCTTCGATAAACTGATAGGCTGGCTGACAACATTGGAACAACAGCACCGGATCAAGGTGGCCAACATACAACTGGAAGCCACGGATACCAGTGGTTTTGTTGAAGTACGTCGCCTGCAGCTTGAACGTGGTTGATCAGAATATGACACAGGGAAAAATGGGTAAGGTTATACTGCTTTCGACGCTTGGTCTGGTCAGCTACAGCGGTTTTCTGATAGCCAATATGTCGGCGGCAACCGTTTGGCAATACCTGCCAACCCGGCAATTACCCGTCAACATGTCTGGAATTACCGGCACTCTATGGTCTGGAGCCGCCGAAAGCGTCACGCTGACGGTGTCACGAAAACCGCTGGCGCTACCAGCCATCCGCTGGCAGATTGAACCCGCCTCGCTCCTGAAAGGTGAGGTTCAGGTTTCGGTGGAGCTGGGCAATGCAGCATCCCCTGTTGAAGGCCAGGGAACGGTGGTGATTAACCGACAGACGCTGACACTGAATAATGTCGAACTGGATACCACCGCGCCGTGGCTACTCGCATCTTTACAAGACACGACAGTCGGCAATATTCCCGTTGAAGTACAAGGTAACGTCCTGCTGGAACTGGATGAGCTTATTTTAAACGACAAAGGGTGTTTGAATATTAATGGTAATGCAGCACTCACAAACAGTGGATTAACCTCACCCTTCGGCCAGTTTGATCTGGGGAATTCAACTGCACAATTAAACTGTCAGAACCGAAGCCTGATCGCCAGGGTGACACAGACATCATCCATCATAAACAGCTATGGCGATTTTCAGCTGAGCACCAGTGGCCGTTATACCTTTACCGGAAAAATGACGCCCGATGCGTCGCTACCTGCTCCGATGAAACAAGGGCTGGCTTTTCTGGGGCAGCCGGACAGCAATGGTGCCTACGCCTTTAGTTTCAAAAGCTCGATCAAATAAGCTCGATACCAGTCAATTCCCCGGTGATGCAATGGCGTAATACCGGGGTCTAGGAGCCCTGTAAAAAACCGGAGCTTTATTCAGGCTTCGGTCATTGTCTGACTCTTTGCACTTCTTCTTTTCCACGAAAATCAAGCTGTTACCCTGGCTGACCAGCCTGTCAGGCATCTATATGAAAAAAAATGGTTAACTACTTGTAAGGAATTTTCAGGTAATAGGGAAATCTAACACTCACAGGGAATAGCACCATGAAAATAACAAAATCCATGATAGATCATCCCCACCGTATCAAAGAGCCCACTCCAGAGAAACAAGGCAGTTGGCAGGGACGAAACTTGAAAGAACTGGCTCTGGCTTGCAAGAAAAAGCTCCGGCGAGTGTATGCTTATATGCGGTACAAAGATTTCCGCCGGGTGTCTGAACGTCCTGTTTCGTTAACGAATCGACATGGCCAGCCTATGGAAGATCTGGGTGAGGGTACCTTTGGCCGTGCGAAACTATGCCGCCATGGACACCGTTTCATGGTGGCCAAAAAGCCCCATGCAGATGGGAGAACAGTCACTGAAGTTATGCGTAGCAACATAGTTGATGCATTATCCCAACGCTGTTTCAATAACATTATCACTATTGAGCAAATGGTTGAGGCACAAGATAAGGTGGACCCACTGCTCGAAGAAATCAATTCCCCCGAAAAAGAGTGTGAAGTGGCCTTGAGATGCGCCGGTGATTATGTAATACCCCATGAATTAATTGACGGCGTGATCCATACGCCACTTCATGGCACAAGTATGGGTTCCTTAATCGAAGCATTGCACAACACAGGCACCCAGCCCGGGAACGATCCTGCAACAGTTAATGCCATCTCCCACAAGGATGAAAAACTGCTTGCCCACTTATTCAAACAAGCTACTTTAGCGGTTGCTTCATTACACGAAAAAGGTTATGTCCATCGGGATATAAAGCCGCAAAATTTTGTGATTGATGGCGAAGCTCGCCTGAAGCTGATCGATTTTGGCTTAGCCAGAACTGCGGGCGACCCGGAGATTGATTTAACCCCCAAGGTTTACAACCCGACAGACTTTGTGC
Organism: Endozoicomonas sp. ALC013; assembly: GCF_049310205.1. Taxonomy (NCBI): domain Bacteria; kingdom Pseudomonadati; phylum Pseudomonadota; class Gammaproteobacteria; order Oceanospirillales; family Endozoicomonadaceae; genus Endozoicomonas; species Endozoicomonas sp. ALC013. The sequence goes on from NZ_JBLYNS010000091.1 coordinate 18,719, forward strand.
TGCATATCGCTCTTTGCCCCCCTGGCTACAGGTCACCCGATGATCTGATTTTCCAAAATGCCAACTTAAAGGCTGAAGATGCCTGGTCTTTGGGTGTATTGCTGACAGAGATGTTTACCGGGAAGCGTTACTTCTATCGATCAGACCTGTCAGACGCTGTGGAGACGATCGAATACAAACTCGATGGACGGGATAAGGCCATTGCCGAAATGGAACGTATGGGCGTTAACAAGGAAGCGATCCAACTGGCGAAAGCTCTTTTGCATCAAAACCCAAGTCAACGGATGACTGTGGCAGAAGCACTGAAAAGCCCGTTCCTGGAGGAAGTTGATCTGGCAGCATTTGGAGCTTAGGAACTGTTAATGCTGCACTTATTACGGGGCAATTCCTTCAAGGACACTACTCTCAGTTAACGACGATGGTAGAGACCTCCATGTCGGGAGCATTCATCACAGGCAGAGTCCTGTGGAAGCCATCGCTATGTGTCTGTTACTTCTGCAGGTGGTTCACAATGATGGCAAGAGTGTCTTCTATCTTGTCAAAGCGTTCACGGGTTTCATGGTGCAACCTCCCAACATCTTGCTGAAGTGAGCTGACATCTTGCTGAAGCGATTCAATAGCTTGTTCATGTTTAGCGCTGTGCAGGAACAGTCTTTGAATGCCGTCTTGTGTATTCCTGATACTGATTTCCATGCGTTCCATAGGATCATCACTATGTCTGTTATGAGCCATATGTCCACCTGTTGTTATTGGAATAAATAGCGTAGCAGATGGTTTTGAGCTTGCCACACAACACTCAGTTTTTACCACCAGCATATTCATCAAAAATGACAGGGATCATTAACATGGAAACTCTTTTGTGGGAGGATTAAGCAGCCAACCCTCTCGATAGCTCCATTGGGTCAAACTCACTCAAGCTGATATTTTTGCCGGAAACCATGCAAACTGCGCAAATCATAGTAACTAATGAAAACGGCCTGCACACTCGCCCTGGCGCTGTATTTGTCAAAGCGTGCCAAGGGTTTGTCAGTACGGTCACCGTTGATAACAAGGGACATAAGGCCGATGCCAAAAGCCTGATGAAGCTCATGTCTGCCGGTATCACCAAAAACGACATGATCACTTTGACCATTGAAGGGAGCGATGAAGCAGCGGCAATGGAACAACTGAAAGTCATTATCGAAAGCCTGATTGGCGAAGGAAAGACCAGCGATTGTCGCTATCTATCCATGCCACCATGCCATGAAGCGCCCGGTTGATCATCTTAACCTGATCTGCTCTATCTGGTTTTGAAAATCCCTCAATATATCTTCAATCTGTTTGTAAAGGGCGATATGCGCCTTTTCCAAATCGTCAATTTGCCTGTCAATACCCTTTAACCCTTGATGATCTTTCCTGGTGACTTTTGCATAGGTCTCTTCATACATTTTTGCGGAGTGATAATATTCATCACTTTTCATATCCAATAATTCCTGAGCCAACTCACCCTCCTCGAGCTCAACAATAACTGCAGGAACCTCAGGCTGCTCTTCCAGGTGACTCAGCTTTTTTTCCATCAGCTTGTCAGCAAAAGAGCTGAAGCTTACTCTTAATTTTTTATCTGGAGATCCAGAAGAATCGTCGGGAACGTGCGATGAAACAAGATGCCCTTCCACCATAAGCCCAGAACCATGAGGCATACTCATATCCTGCGCTTTCCTGAGAAAAGAAAATTCATTGCCCGCCTGGGGCATTACAATCACAAAATGCTCTTGGTCACAGGCCCCAATGATATCAACACTATTTCTGGTGAACCTGGGTTCAGGCAGCGTTTTCCTGACGGCGGGAATCAGGTTTTTTACCTCATAGTACAGCCTTTTTGAGTGTTCAGGATCTGTCAGATTAAGGGTAAGAGTGAAGGCATAGTGCAAATCGTTGCCCTTCATTCCGAAATGTACAGAGTCTCTCTTAATACTGTTAGCTTCCAATGTTCCGAACCGAATGGGTGCACTGTACTCTTCACCAACAACAACGTTAAAGATCCTGTTTTTTAAAAAGCAATCATCTGATTTATTTTCATCGTTTGGCGCAGCAGCCAAACAATTAACATCCAACAGTACACAGCTCATTATGAATATGGGAAACAGAGTCTTCCAGATCATAAACTACAACCTATTGAGCATTGAGATCTGATCAGTATATGTTATATCCAGCATTTAGCCTGTGGATTATCTGCCTATTTTAATTTTTTAAACAACAGATAAACAAAAGGCTTAATAAAG
>NZ_JBLYNS010000092.1:0-20893 GCF_049310205.1 Endozoicomonas sp. ALC013
TACCGGCCACATCGGTGTAGTTCTGGCGGGTCAGCTGGCCTGCGGCATCGTAATCCCAACGGCTGGTACGACCATTGGTTTTGCTCAACGGATGACTTTACCTTGTGCATCCACCTGGAGCAGCCGTTTGGCGGTATCATGCTGGTAAGTAGTTTCAATGCCTCGCGGGTCGGAGCTGCTGGTCAGCAGGTTATTAGCCCGGTAGGGGTGCCAGGCACATTGCGAGAGTACTGAGTTCACACCCTTCGATACTTAGACAAGCTCAAAACTCAGGACGAAAAGAGTGGAACCAAAGAAAGGTTGAAGTTATTTAAGGACTATTATTTAGCGCTATTGAGGAGGAATAGGGGCTCCCATGATTAACATAGAAGCCAGCAGCGCTACACAGGCTGCTCTATTTCTTTCCACCCTGTGTCAGCAGTTGTCGGAGTACAAAATAGTTTGATCAGTTACCTTAAAGCTTGATAATTCTGGCTGTAGCCTTTTGTTTATCCGCCTTCTGTGTAAATTTCGGCCTGTTTTTTTATCAAACTATAGTGTCAACCTACAACATTACTGCCACCAAATACCCGAATTATTCAACCGTCACACTTTTGGCCAGGTTGCGCGGCTGATCAACATCGGTACCCTTGATAATCGCCACATAATAAGAGAGCAGCTGCAGGGGAATGGTGTAAAGAATCGGGGCAACCACTTCCGGCACCTCGTCCACTGGCAGAACCCGGACACCTTCGGTCTCGGTCAGGTTGGCCTGTTTATCCGCAAAGACAAACAGCTGTCCGCCTCTTGCCCGCACCTCTTCCATATTGGATTTCAGTTTTTCCAGCAGGTCGTTGTTCGGTGCCACCACAATCACCGGCATATCGTTATCGATCAGTGCCAGTGGGCCATGCTTCAGTTCACCGGCCGCGTAGGCTTCGGCATGGATATAGGAAATCTCCTTAAGCTTCAAAGCCCCTTCCATGGCGATGGGGTACTGGGTACCACGGCCCAGGAACAGACTGTGATGCTTATCGGCAAAGGCTTCCGCCATGGCTTCAATGTCATCACTCAGGGCCAGGGTACTCTTGAGGATGTGTGGCAGATTCCGTAATGCTGAAACAACATTGGATTCCTGTTCCGGAGTCATTCCCGTATGTCGGCCAATGGCCGTCACCAGCATCAGCAGTGCCGTTAACTGGGTGGTAAATGCCTTGGTGGAAGCCACGCCAATTTCTGCACCGGCCCGGGTCATCATGGCGATATCCGATTCCCGCACCATGGAAGAGCCCGGCACATTACAAATGCTCAGTGAAGCCATATAGCCCAGCTCTTTCGCCAGTTTCAATGCCGCCAGCGTATCGGCGGTCTCACCGGACTGGGAGATGGTGACAAACAGGCAATCCTCCGGCACAAAGAATTTCCGGTAGCGGAACTCAGAGGCAATCTCAACACGGCAGGGAATACCCGCCAGCTCTTCAAACCAGTAGCGAGCCACCATACCGGCATGGTAACTTGTACCGCAGGCGACGATTTGCACGGCACGGGTTTTATTGAGGATCTCCTGACCTTCTTTGCCCAGGATATCGAGATTCAGCTGATGCTCGCCCAGTCGACCTTCCAGGGTATTGGCGATGGCTTCCGGCTGCTCGTGGATCTCTTTCAGCATGTAGTGGCGATAAGGGCCTTTATCACCAGCATCATGTTCAATGTCGCTGTCCCGGGCATCTCGCTCAACAGGGTTGCCAGCAGCATCCAGAATCGTCACCCCGTTGCGGGTCACTTCCGCTACATCGCCTTCTTCCAGGAACATGAATCGGCGGGTCACCGGGAACAGTGCCAGCTGGTCGGAGGCGATAAAGTGTTCGCCAATACCGACCCCAATTACCAGTGGGCTGCCGGAGCGAGCGACCACAAGACGTTCATTGTCGTTGCAGTCCATCACCACCATGCCATAGGCACCTTCCAGCCTGGCTACCGCTTTCTGCACGGCGTCGAGCAGGGAGTCACTACCCTTGAGTTCCAGGCTGACCAGATGGGCAATAACTTCCGTATCGGTATCCGAGGTAAAGACATAGCCTTCGCCCTGCAGAAACACTCTTAATGCTTCATGGTTTTCAATAATGCCATTATGAACAACGGCAATATGATCTTCTGATACGTGAGGATGGGCGTTACGCTCACTGGGTGCACCATGGGTGGCCCAGCGGGTATGGGCAATACCGGTGCCGCCCCGAAGCGGGTTCAGGGAAACTGCTTCGGCCAGCTCAGATACCTTGCCGGTACGCCTTTCTCTGTGAAGTTCGCCATTGTCGTTAATAATAGCGACACCTGCTGAGTCATAGCCCCGGTATTCCAGACGACGAAGCCCTTCCAGCAGAATATCTGCTACATCTCTTTGCGCTACAGCACCAACAATCCCACACATAGTTGTCGATCCCCTGGGTCATCATAAAGGTTGCAAAAATCATCAGGGAGTGGATGACCTGAGAGTCATCTCCCCCTTCCTGTAAATCTCAGTCTTTCTTTACCGGGCGCTGCCAGCCTTCGATATTGCGCTGCTTGCCACGTGCCACGGCCAACTGATCATCGGGAATATCTTTGGTAATGGTGGAACCAGCACCGGCGGTTGCACCACGCCCAATGGTCACAGGAGCCACCAGCGAACTGTTGCTGCCGATAAAAGCGCCATCGCCAATCACCGTCCTGAATTTATTGACACCGTCGTAATTGCAGGTAATGGTGCCAGCACCAACATTCACCTCATCGCCAACTTCAGCGTCGCCCACATAGCTGAGGTGATTGACCTTGCTGCCTTTGCCAATCACGGTTTTCTTGATTTCCACAAAGTTGCCGACCCGGGCTTTTTCCTTAAGTTCGGTGCCTGGCCTCAATCGGGCAAACGGGCCAACCTCACACCCGGCAGCGACAACCGCATCTTCAAGAATGGAGTGTGCCTTGATAATGGCACCTTCCCCGATAACAGAGTTGCGAATCACACAACCGGGTTCGATATAAACGTTATCCGCCAGCTCAACCTTGCCTTCGAGAACCACATTGATGTCCAGGGTAATGTCATGGCCAGTCTTGACGTCGCCACGAATATCCAGACGATGTGGGTCAATGATCGTGACACCATTCACCATCAGGTTATTGGCCAGCTGCTGTTGCCGGGCACGTTCCAGCTCCATCAGCTGGACACGACTGTTAACACCTTCCACTTCAATTGGGAGCTGCGGCTGAACGTGAATGACCGGGGTATCTTCGGTCACGGCCATCGAGACAATATCGGTGAGATAGAACTCATGCTGGGCATTTTCATTTTTCAGGCCATTAACCCAGCCACTGACCTTATTGCCGGGAATGGCCATGATGCCCGTATTCACTTCATTGATGGCCAGCTGCTCCGGGCTGGCGTCCTTATCCTCAACAATGGCCTGAATATTGCCAAAACCATCGCGGATAATCCGGCCATAACCGGAAGGGTTGGCCAGGTTAATGGTCAGCAGGCCGAGGCGCTCACCGTTACTGGCCGCCAGCAGAGACTGCAGGGAAGAGGAGTGAATCAGGGGAACGTCGCCATAGAGCACCAGCACCACATCGGCACCTTTGCAGCCCGGCAGTGCCTGCTGCACAGCATGGCCGGTACCCAACTGCTCTTCCTGTACCACCCAGTTAAGATCGTAGTGGCCCAGTGCCTGTTTTACCTGCTCTGCGCCGTGACCAATCACCACATGAATCTTGCCGTCACCGACTTTTCTCTGCGTGTGCAGGGCACTGAGGATCACATGCTCCAGCATGGGCTTGCCAGCGATACGATGCAGCACCTTTGGCAGTTTGGATTTCATGCGGCTGCCCTGCCCGGCAGCAAGAATAACGATATCAGCTCTCATGGTAGCCTCGGTCGACAAAGTGCCCCAACGGGAGCATCTGCTTTATAACTGTTTCGTCTGGTAACGTAAAAACAAAAGCACTTTCAGGTATCAAGCCTGATAAATCGGAGTGTTTTTTGGGAGAAAAATACCAGAACAGAAATTATGTTTTTCTGAAATGTCAGGAATATTGAACGATTGGAGTCATTGGAATAACTGTCACAGTTATCCAACCACTGACTCCTGAATGCTCGAAAATCTACTTCACTTCAGTAGGTTAATCACAGTGCGTAAAAAGACAACCCTTTATGTCATAAAATAATTGACAACAGCGCAAGCAACAGCAGTACCGACAGCACGGTTTACCCGATGTTTGACCTGGGTATTCCGGAAACAGGATTCATACTTTGCCTGACCACTTTTTCCAGCCGGTCAAGCTCATTCACAATCACTGGTTGTCTTTTATAATAAGTCCTGCATTCAGCAATTCTGCACAGGGGATTGACGCCTGAGAACTCTTCGTCAATTGTATGCTCACCGGTCTGATCACTGATCAGGCGACCATAGTCAAACTTCAATTGCTTCACCAGATCCCTGACCTCTCGGGTGGTAAAATTCTCCGGCTTCAGGCGGGCAATGGCCGCAGAAAAACCTTCCGCTTCCCGGTAGATAACAGAAACCGGCAAATGGTCAGATAACCCGCTTTCCAGATCATCAGCAACATCCAGCCCCAGTTGCCGTATTTCGGTATGGGATGCCCATTTTTTTTCAATGTCCCTGTAGACCAGCTGGCGGTCATAAATACAGTGGCTTGCCACCTGGGGATGTGCTTTCCAGCGTTTGCTGCCCCACGGGTAACGCACTTTGTTTCCGGCTCCGAGATACCATGACCCATCCGGCTCCCGACGATCTGCCGTCTTGATGGCTGCCTGGTCGCTATTGACAAAAAATGACTCGCTGCGCTCAACCAGCCGGGTATCATTTTCTTCATCATGGGTCTCGTAGTAACTGTCAGTAAATTTTTCCCCCAGTGCTTTCCTGCCCTGTTGATACTGTTCGTTTTTAATGACCCTCCCCTGCTCATCTGACCGGGCAATGTTCAGGTCTCCCATCAGGAAGATGCCATGATGGTGTCTGTTATTCCGCCTGTCGTTATCGCTATCCGCCTCAACCCACCGTCTGATCTGCCTCAACTCGCCAACGCGGATCGCATCATAGGTTTGACCGTCCTTAGCCTGAAGGTGGGTATTGTAAACCACGGCCGTTTTATCGTTACCGAGATCCAGTACGATGCGCAGCAGCCCTTTATTGGCCAGCTGGTCTTCTGCGGCCAGATCAGAGAAAGGCCGGAATGACACCTCCTGTACGGAATATTTGCTGGCAATGGCCAGGCCACTGTTCAACCCGGTTTCCCGGGGGGCAACACTGTGCACAATATGATGGTAGTGGCCACTGAGATCCTGGCAGAGTCGCTTCGCCGCCTGCTGGTCAAACATCTCCTGGAAGCAGACAACATCAGGGATAACGTCAGGATTGCAGGTTAATGCTGCGGCAATCTCCCCACTGCGCTGCTGTGATGAGCGCAGGTCGTTGAGATTACGGATAAACGACGGCATCAGACCAGTGTTGTAGGTCATCAAATGCAGACCCTGCTCAGGATAATAGACGGCAGGTGGCACAGAAGACTGAATCAGGGAAATGTCCTTCCTGAACAGGTTGCCAATCATGCGCAGGGAGAACCCCAGGATTCCCAATGCCAATGAAGGCACCAGAAATAAGGTGACGGCAGTCACCCGGGCTACTTTCCTGGCCCACAGTGGTACATTTTTCGTCTGTTTTTCACCCTCGGAAGACGGGCTGCTTTTGCCGGGTTGGTCATGGGCAAACAGCCTGGTTGCCGAATCGGCAACCAGAGAAACCGGTCGGGACAGAAACCGGCCAAGGTAATGGCAACCACGGCCAAAGCGGTTGTGAGAATAAACATAGTGATTATCTCTGGAAACATAATCGGTCTGAGCTTGCGCTGGCCGGACTTCAGGCATGAAATCTCCACGGGTTTGTCTGCTGCTTATATCAGCCATCGACAATTACGCTCGCCACTTAAAAGACTGTCGCACCGTTTTGCCTCCAAACTGCCTGCACCATCGAAAAAATACGATTCCCGGATATTTTTTCAGCAAGAAACAGTAAGAAGGCTATTCTTGCCCAAGGTCAGAAACCTTTGGCGTGCCGGGCTGGTTGCCAATCCTCCTGCCCTTGGTGAAAATGCGGGTTTTCTGACAGGCACTGTTTATGACTCCGACCACATTAACCCGATACCCGTGCTATGAATCTTGATACTCTGGAAAATCTTGGTCTTAGCCAACGGGAAGTCAGTACTTATCTGGCCCTTTTAAAACTTGGCTCAGCATCCATCCGGGATATTGCTGCGCAAACCGGCATCAATCGTGGCACCACCTACGAAACCCTGAAAGACCTCGCTGGCAAAGGTGTTGTCAGTTACTTCCCGAAAGGTAAGCGTCGTATCTTCTCGGCTGAACCTCCGGAAAAGCTGCTGGAGCTGGCGGAGGAAAAACGACAGTCTCTGGACACTACCATTGAAGAGATGAAGCTCAGGCTGATCCCGCAACTGAACCATCTCAAGCCGGATTTCAGTGCAGGGAATGTCCGCTTCTACGAAGGAGACAGTGGCATTGAGTTTGTACTCAAAGACATTCTCAATACGGTAGCCCGGCAACAAGACCGGGAATACAGTGTCTTTTCCTCCAAATTGATTCGCCAGCACCTGTACCGCCCGTTTCCCAACTACACACAGCAGCGTATCCGTAAGAATATCAAGGTGCGGGTGATTGCCATTGGTGAAGGCGGGGAAGATGCCGGACTGTCTGAGCGCAAGTGGATTGATGCCAAAGGGCGCATGGATGCCAGCTATATTGCGATATATCCGCCAAAAGTTGCGATGATTTCCCTGGGTTCCAGAAATTACCCGGTCGCTGTCGTGCTGGACTCACCGGAAATTGCCGCAGCTCAGCAAATTATCTTCGAGACACTGTGGAGTACGCTTTAATTGGCCACTCTGGATTGATCGGGCAGCTGGCAAGAATTCATCAAAATCTTTTCTATACTTGTCACACATCGGGCCTGTGTTACTAGTACATGGTTTCAATGAGTTTGAGGTGTACAATCTCCGTTCACCCTGAGCGTCCTTCGGCTCCGCTCAGGATGCACGGACGAAGGGTGCTTGGCACGATCTATCAGAGTCCTGAGTTTCCGCCTTTAGGCCCTATGGGTCCTTCGACAGGCTCAGGACGAACGGAGTGCGGTGGCACGGCAACCCGTCAAACTCGTTGAAACCATGTACCATGAGGTTTCACAGGCTTCCCTCTTCAATGTCACTGCTCACTGTTGAGTCTGAAACGGAGTCTGATTGTGAAAAGCTACTGCCTGAAATTATGGTGGCTGATCTGTGTCGCCGCTCTTGTTCCCCTGCTTACTCCCACCGCCCTGGCCACAGACCATAACGATGGAACGCCCCTCAGTAATGACTTCAAGTGGATGAATCTGAACCTGATGTATGCCTACAAAGAGCTACCTCGAAAAGAAGATGAAGCCAAGGATGGGCATGACTATCTGGAGCTGGAGTTTGGTGGGCGTTCAGGCATTCTTGATCTGTATGGGTACGTGGATGTGTTTAATCTGACCAACCGGGATAACAGTGATAAGAAAAACAAACCCAAAATGTTCATGAAGTTTGCCCCACGGTTATCACTGGCAGGGTTGTTTAATAACTTGCCCTGGGGGCCGGTGACAGATGTTTACCTGGCTACCCTTTTTAACTGGGGTGGCGGTGGTGGCGCTAACTTCGACCCTGTCAGCAAAAAAAACATTCCGGGAGAAGATGCTAACAGCTCATTCTGGGGTATTGGCTCCGACCTACAGGTTCCCTGGTTTGGCAAGATGGGGCTCAACCTGTATGGATTTTATGATCTTAACCGAAAAGAGTGGAATGGCTACCAGGTGTCTACTAACTGGTTTACGCCATTTTATACCTTTCAGAACGGCTCATTTATCAGTTACCAGGGATACCTTGATTATCAGTTTGGAGGTAAACAGAACAAGACTCTCTATCCCAACAGTGAAAATCCTGACAAGGATCATGCAACCAGTGGTGGGGCAATGTTCAATGGTCTTTACTGGCACTATGACAAGTTTGCACTGGGTTATGGTTTAAAACTGTATTCAAATGTTTACCTGATAAAAGATGGAGGTAACGCATTTGGAGCCAAAACCAAAGCAAGCGGCACCAGCCATTTCTTTGCGATCAGCTATAAATTTTAATAACTATTGCTGACAATTCTGTTCCTTTCAGTTTACCCGGCAAGGATGCCAGCCTTGTAGAATCCCTATTCAAATCGATAATTCATTGCTTACAGAATACTTGCAGGATAATTAACTCATAAAGACACAAGTACCAGAGAACAGATGTTATATTGGAGACAACTCTTCCCGGAAGTCATCTTTATGCAGTCAAAACCGGCGTGCACAGCAGTTACGCAGCATAAATCCTGGCCGAAACTGATCATCAATGCCTTATTAGCTTCTGTGCTTGTTGCATTGGCTTATTTCTGGGTCTCACAGGAAAACCAGAAACCCGGTTACATTTATGATAAGACTTACAAGCTGACCATTCTTAACACCAGTGAGCTTTCCCACGAATATGACAATGGAAAGTCAAACAGCAGTGATCAACTGATTCAGCGGCAGGCGCTGATCAATAAAATACGCAAAGAAGTAGAAGCCGATGGCGGGAAATTATTGTTACTCTCCGGAGGAGAACTCAGCACCAATGATGACATCCTGAACCTGAAACAACTGAACCAGCTGGGCTATAACGCCATGGCGGTGAGCCCATTGTTATTTGATGAGCCGCTGAACAATATTCGCAATCAGGAAGCCGCTGCTGACTTTCCTTTTTTGTCCGCCAACCTTTATGAATCTGAAACAGGCCGCCCCGTGTTTGATGCCTACGCCCTCTTTGACTTCGATGGGCTACGCATTGCCGTTATGGGGATTACCAGGCCGGGCGCTGTTAATGATGTCGTTTCAGAGTACCGCCGGGGTATTGAACTGATTGATCCGGCACTGGCAACGTCAGAGCTGATACCCTATCTGAGAAGACAGGCAGACATCGTAATTGTTGCCACTCATGCCATCCATTACCCAAAACTGATCAGATCTGGTAGCAAGCCAGTGTTTCCGGTAGCCAAAATGGAAGGTATTGACCTGCTGGTAGGTAATAGTGCCCTACCCCACCATGAGTCTTACCATAGGAATGAAACCGGTACATCTTTAAATGCATCTGAATGCTGCTCGGCCATTAAAAGAATTGATCTGGAATTTCGTAATGGGGAGTTAAAGAAAATAAACTCATTAAAAATCAATCTTATTAGCCAATTAGAATCAAGACCTGGCTATTGAGTACATCATTTAATTTAGACATGGTTATTAATGAGACCATAGTAATAAAATATTTTTTTACATTCGCTGAATCAAACACCATTATCTTATTCTATCGGTTAATTTCTCTCAGCTTCTGATAAAGCATCTATACTTGCTCTACTCAATCACAATCATTGATTAAGCAGGTATCTATTTTGACCCGTTTAAAACCCTATTTATTATCTTATGCTGTTGCTCTTTTCAGTGTGCCTGTTATAGCCAGTGACAGTTATGATTCATTTATCAGTGATGCCAAAATCGATGGCAAAGTACAGAGTGTATTTTTCGATGATGAGAATACCACTGACAATATAACCAAAGGTGCATGGACAGGTGCTGTATGGCTTAATGCAGAGACCGGCTACCTTGCTGACGTTGTCAGTGTTGGAGGCTCGGCCTACCGGGTTGCCAAATTGGATATGAAGCATGGTAATGCCACCTCCAGCAACCTGCTGAATGCTGATAACGAAGGCTTTGGTAAAATCGGTCAGATATGGGTGGGTTTCAAACTGCCCGACAGCTATGAAGGCCTGTCTGCCGATGTCAAAATTGGTCGTCAGCTGCTTGAAACCGGTCTGGTCACCATCTCAGGCTCCCGTTCGGTTCCCAGTGCCTGGCAGGGAGTGGATGCCAGTGTTGCAATGGACGGTTTCAAAGGCAAGATTGCCTGGTTAAATGAAGTTTCCGGAAGAACTCAGTCAGGCTTTCACTCTATTGTGAATGAAGACGGTAATAAAATTGACTGGGTAATGGGCATGCAGCTGGGCTACACCTTTGAATTAGCCAACCAGAACAGCCTTGAACTCCAATACCGTAATGGTCTTGCAGATAACTATTTAACGGCTCATAACGGTAATGTCTGGTTAAAAATGCCCCTTTATGAGGGTTCAGAGCTGACTCTTGGAGGGATGTACTTCTATGCCAAACAGGATGGAGACCTCTGGGGAGCAAGTGAGCGGGATGGCTCATTTGAAAAAAAGGCGGAATTAGGAAATCTGAATGCAACCCTCAATAGCGGTCCATGGACATTTAAAGCAGCCTTCAATTATACAAAAGCCAACACAGCATCTAACTCTAATGGTTATCACACTATAGGCCATTACAACTATAACTTCGGTGATAACACCCATGGTGTCTGGGATGTACCCACTTCCGCCAACATATCCGACTTTAATTTCAATAAAGAGAAAGCCTGGCTGATTGGGGCTGAATATGATTTCAGTGATATTGGGCTTGAAGGTTTATCACTGGGTTACAACTTCGTCTATGGATCAGGAATGAAGGCAAAAGAACTGAATGGTACTGCACATGACGTTGCCGAACACGAGCATGACCTGACCATGAAATACAATTTTTCCCAATGGGGAATGAAAGACCTGCAATTCAAACTTGAATATGGCTATTACAGGAATGATGAAGCATTCCGTAAGGCTACCGGTCAGAATGAATCAGAAAAACTGCGAGCCTGGTTAAGCTACAACTTTACTATCTGATCATTGATACTCCATCTGGTTTGTTTTATCAGGCAGCTCTGTTGAGCTGCTTTTTTATCTACTGATTTAATTCACTATTTTCGGTTTTCAGATACTCTTTTGATAGCTGACAGGCACTATAATCAGCGATAATTATCGTTATTTTTTTGTCTTAAATCGGTAGCCTGCCGGAGTTATCAATGAATTTGATGTTCCAAACCCGCCAGCTGACGCCTCCAGCAAACGATGGATACTGGACCTGGTTGTAGAGCAAGAGTGGGTTGATGATCAGTCCATGCAGAGCATGGAAACGAAGGGGGAAGGCACAGCCACTGAATAAAGACTGAAGCAACCACCCTTTCACTCCGCTCAAGGTGAGCGGAGGTTTACCTATCAAACGCATTGAAATTACAGCAGGGACTTCAGCGCAACTTCAATCATCTCATTGAACGTTAACTGACGATCTTCCGGTGGCAGTGCTTCTCCGGTACGGATATGGTCACTGACAGTACAGATGGCCAAACCCTGTGCGCCAAACTCAGCACATACGCCGTACAGGCCAGCCGCTTCCATCTCGACACCCAGTACACCGTATTTCTCCATGGTATCAAACAGGGTTGCATCCGGGTTGTAGAACAGATCCGCAGAGAACAGGTTGCCCACTTTCACCGGCAGGTTCATGGCACGGGCAGCATTCACGGCATTTTCCAGCAGCCCATAATTGGCAATCGCCGAAAAGTCGTGGTCCCGAAAACGCATGCGATTCACTTTGGAATCTGTACAGGCACCCATACCGATCACAATGTCGCGAACCTGAACGTCCCTGGAAATAGCCCCACAGGAACCGACGCGGATCAGGCTCTTAACACCGTACTCGGTAATCAGCTCTTTGTAGTAAATAGACGCCGAAGGAATGCCCATACCAGACCCCATAACAGACACCCGGACACCCTGGTAGGTGCCGGTAAAGCCCAGCATGTTACGCACATCCGTTACCTGTTCGGCACCTTCCAGGAACGTTTCGGCGATATGTTTGGCACGCAGAGGATCCCCTGGCATCAGGCAGACATCAGCAAAGGCACCGGGCTTGGCATTAATATGAGGTGTCACGGTTAAATCCTCGTTCTCGATAAAACACGACGATCAAAGTGCATCAGGGATGGTTTCCTTGACGCGGATAAGGAATTGTCCCGAAATAATTTCGACATTTTGAACTCGATCTCCGTTCATCCTGAGCTTGTCGAAGGATGCTTGGCACGATCTATCAGAGTCCGGAGTTTCCGCCTTTCGACAGGCTCAGGACGAACGGAGTGCAGAGGCACGACAACCCGTCAAACTTATTGAAACCATGTACTAAGTGGCAATGGCCAAACTTAGCCCTGCCTGAAGATCTCAGGCAGAAACGATGTGCCGTAGTCCATGGGCTCCAGCTCAAAATAGCTGGCCAGTGTCTGCCCGATATCGGCAAAGGTTTCCCGCTGACCCAGGGCACATGGCATCAACTTTTTACTGTATGCCAGAACAGGAATGTGCTCACGGGTATGATCCGTTCCGGGCCAGGTTGGGTCACAACCATGGTCTGCCGCGATAATCAGAAGATCATCGTCGCCCATATAATAAAACAGGTCTGGCAGCATGGCATCCAGCTGCTCCAGCGCACCGGCATAACCGGCTACATCTCGGCGGTGCCCGAACGAAGAGTCAAAATCCACAAAATTGGTGAAGATAATGGTGCGATCACCCGCTTCAATCAATGCTTCACGGGTTGCTTCAAACAGGGCTGGAATACCCGTTGCCTTTACCTTTCTGGTAATCCCCTGGTTGGCAAAAATATCGGCAATCTTGCCAATACTGACCACTTCGCCACCACTGGCTACCAGCTTATCCAGTACCGTGGGTGCCGGGGGCAATACAGAAAAGTCCCGACGGTTGCCGGTGCGCTGAAAGTCCCCTGCATCATCACCAATGAATGGTCGGGCAATCACACGTCCGATGTTGTATGGTTCAAGAATCTCACGGGCAATCTTGCAGACGTCAAGCAGACGATCAAGGCCAAACGTTGCTTCATGGCAGGCAATCTGAAAGACGCTATCGGCCGATGTATAGACAATCGGCTTGCCGGTTTTCATGTGTTCTTCACCCAGCGCTTCCAGAATGCTGGTACCCGAAGCATGACAGTTGCCCAGAACCCCCGGAAGTTCGGCTTTGTCGATCAACTCATCCAGCAGTTCCTGCGGGAAACTGTTTTTCTCATCGCGAAAATAGCCCCAGTCAAACAGCACCGGAACACCTGCCATTTCCCAATGGCCGCTGGGTGTGTCCTTGCCACTGGAGAGTTCTTTGGCATAGCCATAAGCACCGATAATCGGCATATCATTGACCATCCCCTTGGGGAACTCACCACAGGCGTCCCTTGCCGCATGAACCAGGCCAAGACTGGACAGCTCCGGAAGGGTTAACGGGCCTTGTCGACCAATATCTGCCTCGCCATCGGCACAAGCCCGGGCAATATGTCCAATTGTATTGGAGCCAACATCGCCAAATTTATCAGCGTCTTCCGTAGCTCCAATACCGAATGAATCCATCACAAGGATAATTGCACGTTTCATTCGCTACTCCTGACCTGCAATGGTTATGACCGCTATTTGTTGATAAAAATGCACCTTCCGGCTTGTTTCCAAACCCGTGACCAGGAGCCTGTCCGAGAATAGACTGCCCTACCGGCAACTGCTCCTGCGTTGCTCTAGCTCCTGCCTCCATGCAGTCGTGCGGTGGCAGCAAATTGGTCTAAAAATTCCGTTTTGCTCGGCAAATAGCCCCGCTATTCACCTCACAAAACGAAATTTTTATCCTCAATTTTCTGCCATCCTCGCTACGGGGTCGCCTAGACGGGCGCTATTCTCGGACAGGCTCCTAGGAGGTGCATTGTCAGCTTAAAGCTGTTGGTAAACCAGAGAATGGGTTGGCGGCACCTGTTCAGCAAAACTGAGTGCACCTCGAAGCATATCTGCCGCCTGGTTCCATGATGCTTCTGAACTGGCATGAAGCATGGCAATGGGCTGTGAAGGATCAATCCTGTCACCCAGTCGGCAAATTTCCGTAAAGCCTACTCCATAATCAATGGTATCAGAAGCAACTTTTCGACCTCCGCCCAACTGCACCACGGCCATGCCCACTTCCCGGGTATTCATGGCGGCAAGATAACCCTCGGCCTCCATGTACACGGGCTTAACGATGGCCGCAGTGGGCAGGTAATTGTTGTACCGTTCAACGAAGTCCGACGGACCACCAAGACCGTGCACCATTCTGCCGAAGACATCAGCCGCCTGACCATTGTCCAGTACGGCCTGTAGTTTTTCCCTGGCTTGCTCAATTCCGGCAGCAAGCCCCCCGGATACCAGCAGCTCTGCGGATTGTGCCATGGTAATTTCCAGCAGGCGGTCATTGCGATATTCACCCGTAAGGAATTGCACGGCTTCACGAACCTCAACCGCATTCCCGGCAGAAGAGGCAAGGCACTGGTTCATATCCGTCAGCAATGCCGTTGTTTTCACCCCGGTCCCATTGGCTACCTGAACGATACTCTGCGCCAGTTCCACCGACTGCTCGAAGGTTGGCATAAAGGCACCGCTGCCTACCTTGACATCCATTACCAGGGCATCCAGCCCTTCTGCCAGTTTTTTCGACAAAATGGAGGCGGTAATCATGGCAATGGATTCAACCGTTGCCGTCACATCACGAACACCATAAATGCGTTTGTCCGCAGGAGCCAACTCGCCAGTCTGGCCGACAATCGCAACACCGGTCTCCCTGACCACTTTCCGGAACAGCAATTCTGAGGCACTGGTCGTATAGCCGGGAATACTGTCCAGTTTGTCCAGCGTGCCCCCGGTATGCCCAAGACCACGGCCTGAAATCATCGGCACAAAACCACCACAGGCGGCTATCATGGGGCCAAGCATCAGGCTGACCACATCGCCAACACCGCCGGTGGAGTGTTTATCCAGTATGGGGCCCGGGAGATTATCTGACGACCAGTCCATCACCTCGCCGGAATCACGCATGGCACAGGTCAGGGCAATTCGCTCATCAATATTCATCCCCTGAAAGTACACGGCCATGGCCAGCGCACCGATCTGGCCCTCCGACACCGAGTTATCCGTGACACCGGCAATGAAACTACGAATCTCCTGCTCGCTCAGTGCCTCACCTTCACGCTTACGTCGAATAACTTCCTGTGGCAGAAACATATCAGTACCCTTCTTTGCTGGCTTCACCCTGTTTCAGGCCCAGGGCAATCAACAGATTCCCCAGCAGACTGCTGGCACCAAACCGGTAGTGACGTGAGTTTACCCAGCCATCGCCCATAATTTCATCCGCCATGTCCAGGTGTAATGCCGCGTCTTCTGCGGTTCTGATACCTCCGGAAGGCTTGAAACCAACCTGTGTGTTGCCACTGTCGCGGATGGCTTCCAGCATGATCCGTGCGGAGTCTGGTGTCGCATTGACCGGCACCTTGCCTGTCGAGGTTTTAATAAAATCAGCACCGGCTGCAATAGCGATGTCACTGGCCTTACGAATCAGGGCAGGGTCCTTCAGCTCACCGGTTTCAATAATCACTTTCAGCAGGACCTGTTGTTGGCCACTGTCGTCAATACCGCAAACATCTTTGCAGCGGCGAACCAGTTCGGCACCGACTTCTTCGTTGCCCGCCATCAGGGCCCGGTATGGGAATACCACGTCAACCTCATCAGCACCATAGGCAATCGCAGCCCTGGTTTCTGCGACAGCGATTTCAATATCATCCTCACCAGCAGGAAAGTTGGTGACCGTGGCAATAGCAACGTCGTTCAGGCCGAGGGCGTTCAGTGTTTTACGGGCAAGAGGGATGAAGCGGGGGTAAATACAGACAGCCGCCGTGTTTCCGGCTTCGGTATGGGCCTGATGGCACAGAGCAATGATTTTTTCCGGGGTATCATCGTCATTCAGGGAAGTAAGATCCATCAATTGCACAGCCTGACGGCTACGGGCATTAAGATCAGTCATGGGGCAACCCCTCTGGATAAATGGGCATTGACGGGTAGTTGAGAGTAGCAATGAACGGGAAGCCTCACTTCCATTCATTCGCCAGTGGAGCCTGATTCAATAGTATACCAACCAGTAATCTAAACCATTTTCTTTTATGAAATTTGTAGTGAAAAATTCTGAATAGAAACAGCACCGATCAGGTATTATTGCCAACCTTATCTACTCAACTCATTGTCGCCTTCTATGATCCCAACGGAAACGCTACAGATTGTTCGGGCTGTTGCCCATTTTCGTAACTTTACGGCGGCCGCCAGGCATCTGCATAAAGTGCCCTCGGCAATCAGCTATACCGTTCGGAAACTGGAAGACCGCCTGGGCGTACAGCTGTTTCTGCGCGATAGCAAACGCGTTGAATTGACACCCGCCGGTGTACACTTTATCGAACATACCGATAAACTGCTTGCCGACCTGGAGGAGCTTGAAAACAGTACACGACAACTGGCTACCGGATGGGAGAAGGAGCTGCGTATCGCCCTGGATAACGTGGTCAATCAGGGCAAGGTCTACGACCTGATCAATGATCTGCAGGAAGTTCGACCGGAAACCGAGCTGGTGATCAACACCGAAGTCTATAACGGTTCCTGGGACTCCCTGTTTCATGGCCGCTGTCAGATTGTGATTGGTGCCCCCCAGGATATCCCGGAAGCCATTCTCAACCAGGATCGTTTTGCCTGGCGCTCAATGGGTAATATGACCTGGGACTTTGTGGTTGCGCCAGACCACCCCCTGGCGGATCAACAAGAGCCTCTTTCCATGACAGAGCTTCAGGGGCACCGCTCCATCTGTATCCAGGATACCTCGCGCTTTTTCCGTCATGGCTACAACCTGCTGCTGGAAAACCAGCAGGTGCTTCTGGTACCCAGTTTCAGAGCCGCTATTGAATGCCTGCTAAGAGGACTGGGGGCCACTATTCTGCCCAACCACTTTGCCAGACCCTATATCGAAGCAGGCTTGCTGGTTCGCAAAGAAGTGCCAGACCTGCATTATAATGACGGCTGTCTGCTGGCCTGGAACCAGGAAAACATGGGGCAGGGCCTGAAGTGGGTGCTTGACTGGCTGGGCTCTGAGGCATGGCTGAATAAAGTCTGGCTGCAATACGATGAACAGATGCCAATGGGCTATCACGTCCCGTGAATGGTGCCACCCGCAAAAAGTCAGTCATACTGGCGGAGTTGTTAGACAATCTGCTGCAAAATCAATGGTATAAATGACTGACATTGACTTGCAGGGGAGTACCGCCATGGAATCGATCAGGCCATTTTTCGGTCAGCAGGAGTTAACCATACAGGATCTGAGCCAGGATATGGTTGGCCTGCACAGTATGGATAGTATAGATAACCCGCTGGGCTGCCATGACAGCACACTGGTGCAGATTGAGATGTACAGCCGGATGATCTGCTACGGCTTCAATAACCCATTCCCTCATTCACGTCTGCACCTTGCTTTCGCGCTTCTCAGCATTAAAAGCCTGTTGCATCAGATCAGTCTTGCCGAGCTGGTGATGGGTTCTGCCGAGATTAAAGAGACACCGGTCAAACAGGTACGCCCGGATATCCAGCATATGGAAAAGCTTGAAAAGCTGTTGGACTGTCCGATGATTGCCGGCAGTCTGCCAACTCTGAGAGAAGCACTTCGGTTTGTCCACAGCAGGGACCAACAGGAAATTTACAACATTCTCAGGCGTAAGCTGAAAGGAGAAGGTTAAATCCAAATGGGGGCACTTGCCCCCTTGACTATCGACTTAACGTGTCGCAACCACTTTCACACCACAATCATTCTCAACGGGCAGGCTGGCGTCCATTGCCGTCAACAACGAACCCGTGCTATTCAACAGGCGGAACTGGTTAAACAGTAGATCATAACGGGCATTGATTTCACTCTGACGGGCAGATGTATACTCATTCTGACTGTCCAGCAGATCAATGAGCGTACGGTTACCAATCAGGAACTGCTTGTCATAAAGTTCTCTGGATTTGCTCGCCTGAACCACATGCTCTTCCAGCGGCCGCAAACGCCGGGATCCATAATCAATCGCCACCCAGGCCAGACGAATCTCTTCCTCCACCTGACGACGAGCCCGGTTGCGCACTTCCATCGCCTCATTCACCAGTTTGGTGGTCTGGCTGCGGCGAGCCTTATCACCACCGCCGTTGTAGAGGTTATACGTCATATTCAGTTTAGCTACATGGCTATAGGTATCCCCTTTGCCACCATTGGCATCGGTATCCCAGTTGGCTCCCACCTCCAGTTCCAGGCGGGGCATAAAGGCACTCTTACTCGCTTCATATTGAGCTTCGGCCGCCTGCACATCTGCGCTGGCCAATTTCATCACCGGATGAATTTCTGTGCCCAACTTTAACGCTGCCTCCAGAGAAACCGGTGTACCTGCTGGCACTTCAGGCAACGTATAGGAAGCCGGGAGATTACCCACCAGACGCTGGTATTGTGTTTTTACATCACGAAGTACAGACTCGGCACTGATCTCATTGGCCCTGGCCAGCACCAGACGACTCTGGGCCTGAGCCACATCGGCCTCATTACTGCGGCCTTTGCGCCCCTGTTTTTCAATCAGTTCAACGACACGTTCATGCTCAGCGGAATTGGCCTGCATCAGCTCAACAACAGACTGCTGACGCATGACATTGATATAGGCCTGGGTCACCTGCAGTGCCGTATTACCGGCGACTGAGCACACCTCCTGGGCAGCGGACGCTTGCCTCGCCTTCTGACGATCCACCTCACTGTCAACCGCAAAACCATCAAACAACATTTGACGTGCAATCAGGGAGGCATCCCGGCGGGTTCTGTCCTGGTCTTTACTGTCAGCATCGCCCGCATTAAACGCACCAATCGTTGTACTGTTACGGCTGTTCTCATAACCAATCCCAGCCGTAAGATCCACACTCGGCAGATACCCGGCCTTAGCCTGGGTAATTTCATCCATACGGGCATCCGCTTCGGTAGTGCGGATCAGAATTTCCGGATTGGTCGCCAGCGTCTGGTTGATGGAATCCAGCAGGGTATCTGCCCGGGTATTGGCGGTTAACACTGCGGCAGACAACAGTGATACTTTTAAAAACGTCGGAAACATCCTTTTTTCGCTCCTTTTTTCTGATTCGAACTGTGGTTAGTTTCTATTTTGTCTTTAAACAATCAGCTGGCCGTTGTTAATCAGCTGTTGAAGTACATCATTGCCATCAATGCCCGATCCATCCAGGTCACTCCAGCCAATAGTATTTTCAAAAACAATGGTGAGCTTGTCTCCCGCACCATCCTGTGTATTTGCGGTAAACTCGATAGATGCGGTGCCGCTTTGGTAAGTTGCAGAAATTCCCTTCGCCTGGAGAGCCTCTGGATTAACAATTTCCTTAACATCAAAATCTACAAGACCAGAAAGATCCAGAACATCCGCATCACTGTTTTCGCTCAAGGGGTCGCCCAAAACAAAATCAGTGATGGTATCCATCTGCACAATTTCTCCATCCAGCAAGTCTGCAATTTTGAAAATAAACAGATCAGAGCCATCACCGCCAGCAAGTGTATCTTTTCCTTCACCCCCATCGATAAAGTCCTTACCTGCACCACCATTAATCGTGTCGGTCCCTTCATCACCACTGAGTATATCGTTTCCGCCCTTGCCATTTATGATGTCATTACCAGCAACGCCATTAATGACGTCGTTGTTTTCACCACCATCCAATGTATCAGCAATTTGAGTACCTGTTTTACGACTCTCTGGAAGAACATCCGGAAAAACAGTGTAGTTAAGATCAAGCACGCTTTCCGAACTGGTATCACCATCTTGATCCTGCGCAACCGCCGTAAAGGTCAGAGACACATTTCCAACAAAATTGGCTGCTGGTTGCAATTTCATATTCGCAAGAGTCCAGTTACTAATGTCGATGGAAGTGGAACCTGCCGTAGCGGTAAACGAATGAGTCCCGTCTGTTAGAGTAACGCCAACAGGAATGTCTGAAACAGTAACGATTAGACTATCATTGACGTTTACCGGCATAGCGGAAACATTCAACGGGATACTGGACCTTGCTTGGTAACCGACAGTCTCAACTCGAATATTGTCGATGATAGCGCCAGTAGTATCACTAAAGTCATCATCAGCAGCTTTTAGCTCGAAACGGGTATTTTCACCAGAAGCCACAAGATAAAAAGTATGTGTCTTAAGATCAAAGGTGTTTCCTGGAATAATGGTCGTAATCCTAGTCTTGTTAATGACATTGTCATTTGAATCAAGATCATGGACCCAGACTTCTACAGCAGACGCAAAGCCACTATTGTCTGTACGTATCGCATGGTCGAAGGTAAACTGAAATAATTCACCAGATATAGACTCAATATCTGCAAAGATATTGTTATCCCCGGTATCCGCTTTCAACTCCAAAACATGGTTTTTATCACTTTCTCCTCCATAAAAATCTTCTCTACCAATTTCCAGATCACCTCCTGCATTGTCTGTCTTAAAGCCTAAAGAGTCAGCTTCGACATCAATACGATACCCTTTCTCTGGAACCGTAACCTGAAAGTCAGTGTACAGGCTGGTACCTCTGGTGTTTGCATTAATACTGGGAGCGTCAGGTATCGTATCAACAGTAATCTGTACTGTAGCTCGGGATGTCTGCCCGTCGTTGTCGGTGATCTCGTAGGTGAAACTGTCGGCTAAGTTCTCACTGCCGTCATGCTGGTAACTGAAGGTGCCGTCTTCGTTCAGCTCCAGGCTACCGTGCTGTACGTTCGTCACCAGGCTGACCTTCACCGGCGTGTCCGTCAGGCCTGTGTCGTTCGACTTGACGCTGGTTGCGCCCCCCACCAGGGTCGTGGCCGTGCTACCTTCAGTCACCGTGATACTGTCGGCAACCGCCTGCGGCCTTGTATCACTGACCGGCGTCACCTCGATCTGTACCGTCGCCTCGCCCGAGCTGTTGGTGCCATCGGTGATGGTGTATTTGAAGCTGTCTCCGGTGGTTT
>NZ_JBLYNS010000093.1:0-20830 GCF_049310205.1 Endozoicomonas sp. ALC013
TAAATCTATTTCATTGTCCTGAATAACACTCCCTATATAGCCGACCATCTTCTGATTGTGGATAATGTCACCCGGAAATAACAACAATAATTATTGTCCGGCGGTTCGCTGGCAGGAGCTTCAGGTGACCCCATCCCTTCCCGTTATCTGGCGCATAAAGCGTTTGTATGTCCGTTTTATGCTGGCTTTTATTGGTCATGGGCTGGCTAAGGCTTGTCGGACTGACAAGCTGATTCAGCAGGAAATCGAATCATTGCCCGATGGTTTTACCTTTTCCATGAGTGTTATGCCCCGTGGCCCGTGTTTGTATATGAAGAAAAGTGGCGGGCGAATAAAACCGGGTCGTAAAAGCAGTGAAACCAAGCCCGATGTGGATATTCAATTCAAACATCTCGCCCACGCTTTTAATACGCTCTCTTTTCTGGAAGGCACAACCGATGCTTTTGCCAGGGAACGAATGGTGGTAGATGGCGACCTTTCCGCCTCCATGAAACTGGTCCGTTGCTTTGAGCGACTGGAAGCGATCGCACTTCCCCGGTTTATAGGCCGGAAAATCATGCGTCATTACCCGGATATTTCCTTAACGGAAAAGCTGATGGGGGCAGTTCAAATCTATCTGGGCGTGTTTGCCGGTTTTGTTATGGGGGTGTTTGCCAAATGAGCCGCAGTTATTATGAATTCTTTAATCCGGTCAAAATCGTTTCAGGCAATGAAGCCCTGGAGCATATACCCTATGAACTGGCCAGCCTTGGAGTAAAGAAGCCATTGATTATTACCGATGGCGGGGTGCTCAACGCCGGTTTAATTGAGCCCGTCAAGCGGGCTCTGGTGGTTGACGGAGTTTCGATGGCGGGTGTCTATAGTGATGTACCGCCAGACTCATCAACAAGTGTCGTATCTGCCATCACCCGGTTTTATCGTGAGAATGGCGCGGATGGCATTATTGCCATTGGTGGTGGGTCGGTGATTGATACATCAAAGGCGGTCAATATTCTTGTGTCCGAAGGTGGCGATGATCTTCTGGCTTACAGCGGTTCTGGTGCACTGACTAAACGACTAAAGCCGTTATTTATCCTGCCAACCACGGCAGGTACCGGTTCAGAAGTGACCAAAGTTGCGGTTATTCGTGATGATGCCACGGGTCGTAAAGTGCCTTATGGCTCTTCATTTCTGATGCCTGATGTGGCGGTTCTTGATCCGCGGATGACCCTGACATTGCCACCGCATATCACCGCTGCCACCGCCATGGATGCCATGACCCATGCCATTGAAGCGTTTCTGGGGACGGCCAAGAATCCGATCAGTGATGCCTATGCCGTTGCAGCGATCAAAGGCATACGGGAAAACCTGCTTCGTGTGCTTGCCACACCGGATAGCCAGGATCTCCGACTGAAGCTGGCAGAATCAGCCACCATGGCGGGCATTGCCTTTTCCAACTCCATGGTTGGTCTGGTCCATGCCATCGGGCACTCGCTTGGGGCGATAACCCATCTTCCCCACGGAGTCTGCATGAGTCTGATGTTGCCTTATGTTCTGGAATACAACCTGCCCCGGTGTGAACAGGCGATCGGTGAGCTGCTGCTTCCCCTGGCCGGTGCCGATTTTTACAGCAAAGTACCCGAACAGCGGCGGGCGGCTGAAACCATTATCTATATTCGTGCCATGCGGGATGAGCTCTTTGAGCAAACAGGGCTGCCAAGAACATTGTCAGAAAGTGGCAAGGTGCATGAGTCGCAACTGGAAGACATTGCTCGTATGAGTATTGATGATGGTGCACTGCTCTATAACCGGGTCGATGCCAGTTATGAGCAGGTACTGGGGCTGTTGAAGTCAGCCTGGTAGGTCACTATCAAAAAGACGTCGGATCTCATCCAACAGGCGGGAGTCCAGTACGATGGCCTCCTGCTCCATCCATTTTGCATCATCGGCAAGCGAATTGATAAAGGGGTGTTGTGCGTACTTTCTGGATTGAGGACAGATATCTTTCCGCCAGGCAACTTTCCCCTGTTTTATTCCCAGCTTGAAATGGGGCTGATAGTCGCTCCACCAGTCAGGAATTAATAACTTCAGTGGTTTATTCTGAGCCCGGGCCAGTGATGAGGCAATATCAAGTCCCTTCTGATCCAGGTCGCCAAAGTGACACCATTGGTAGTCCAGAAAAAACGACAGTAGCTTTAACGCCAGCTTTTGATTATTTCCCGGAACGAACAGGGCAATAACATTTTCCGGTAAGGGCAGGTGTTGCCAGGCACCGGCATTTTCCACCGTGATGATATTTGTTGGCGCTTCACACTGTATACTTTGCAGCTTGCCCAGTGCAGTTTCATTGATGATGACCGCATCTGAAAAGGCCATTTCATTCCGACAATTAATAACCCTTCCAGAAAAATGCAGCTGACATTCCATTCGGGTGCGGAGCTGAATCAGTTCGCTGTCTCTTGTTGCTATCCCGGAAGGTGTTGCCGCCTGTTTCTTGGAGTGTTCACCCCAAATAGCATTAACTACACGGCTATGGATATGCCCTGGTAACGGTGATATCAGATGCTGGGTGAGAAATGCTTCCCTTGTTTCACCCTGCTCCAGTGACGTTTGCCAGTGGCTGCCGAACTGCCTTTCCATATACTCCAGGAAACTCAGGCGGTCATGGGCGGTTCTCAGGGCAAAATCATTGTTTCTTTGGCGAAAGCTACACTGCTCGACCCAGCCCACCTTTATGAGGTGTGTCAGAAAGGCCGACATTTGCCGACCTTTCTGACGATAGCTGTCTGCTAACAAGTCTAATGCAATCGGTATGGCATCTTCTGGCTGGAATGTCACGATTCAGCCCCCTGGGGCAGCCTGCCTTTTACGCCAGAGAAAATAACATGCTCGTAAGGTTCCATCAGGCGTACCATCCGATAAGTAATGCCATTTTTGGGCAGCACATTATCCGGCGCACCAACCAGCAGTTGCAGGGATTGATGGTCACAGAGCTCTTCCAGAGTGGCCAGTGCCCTGGCATCAAGCCGTGCCGCTTCATCCAGAAATAACAGACGACTGGCGGCGTGTCCTTTGCCATCGCGGTTATTGCTAGCGACTTCCCATGAATGCAGCACCATGGTGAGAATGGCCAGACCGGTGCCAATGGCTTCACCGGTGGAAAGGTTGGTCGGGTTGGCTGGTTCATACTGACTGCTGCCAGCCCGCTGAATCAGAATATTCAGGCGAATGTACTCACGATAATCCAGCAGTTTATCGCCAACAATGGTACCCCCGGTTTCCTTCTTAAAGAGGTATTCCAGCGCCGCCTCCACGGTGATATCGGGTTTGCGGAACAGGTCTGCGTAAAATTCCTGCTGCAAGGCATCCAGTATTTTCTGGAAACTGTCGATCACTTCCAGCTCAATTTTGATTGCCCGGATAGTACCAAAATGCACACTGGACAGGGCAGCGTTCAGCTGATGAATCTGTTTGCGTTCTTTGTTGATCTTGCGCTGAATGTTCTGCCCGAGACTGTCCGATTCGGCGAGGAAGCGTTTCTCGGCGTCTTTTAACAGGGTTTCCAGACGAGTCAGCCGCTCTTCCAGCAACTCCAGGTTTTGCCTTGGGTCATCCGATTGATACAACGTTTTATCCATGCGCTGGGCAAGATACGTTTGTGAATCAATAAAGCATTGGAACAGTGCTGGCAAATCCGTGCTGCTGCCTTTCTCTATTTGTTGATAAAGACTGTCCTGCCCATTTTTCTGTTCATTCTTCTGTTCATTTTCGAGAGCCTTTGCCAATGCGACCCTTGCCGTCGCCAAACCGTCACGTAACGTGTCACTGTCCTGATTCAGCAGGTGATGAATATGTAGCCGATGTCGTAACCCGGACTGTTCTGCCTGTTGCACAATCCGTTCATGGCTGGTGGTGGCGTGTTGCGCTTTAGGTTCCAGCTGATGAATATCCGCTATGGTATCACTGAGTCGCTCCTCGACTTTTTTCCGTTCTGCTGCAACAGTACTTTGAGCGATGTTTTGCTGTTTGATTTCCTGAATAAGTTCAGACTTTTCTGTCTTGATGCGGGTTAACTGTGCAGCACACTCTTCCTTCAGACCCACTTTCCAGGTCAGAGGAATATCAAAAATTTGTCGTTTGAGCTCTGATTGCTGATGACTATTTTGACTCAGGAGAGCATTGATAGAGTGGATGCTTTTCTCAAGTGAGTGGCACTGCTCACGAAGTTGTGTCGCATACTGGTTTTGCCGTTGCTCCTGCTGTTGTTTAGTCTCGTACTCATTCCTGAGTTGATTTTGCAGATTCTCTTTTTCTTCCTGCCGTGCGACAGACTCTGCAAAGCGCAGATTAGGGGCTTTGTCCATGGCCGACGTCAGAAGGTCTTTCTGCTGGTGGTAATGGCTTAACTGCTGCTTCAGCTGTTCCAGCTCTGCTCGCAGGGCATCCAGATTCTCTACCGGTGGCTGCTGAATATAGAAGCGATGCTCATTGAGCTGCCGAATCGTCTGCTGATGTTTGTCCACCCAGGCTTTAGCGTCAGTGGCACTTTGCAGTTGCTCATGGAGAGCCTCTAATGATTGGCGATCGGGGTCGTCATTCAATAGCCAGGCACTGGTTTGCCACTGTTCAAGACAACGAACAACACCATTCAGACTGGTTTTCTGCTGCTCGGCATCGGCCAGATCAACCGTCAGTGATTCGACCTGGGCTTCCAGCTGCTCCAGTTGCCCGGTAAGCTCATTAACCGGCGGCTTCTGAACGCCAAGCCACTGGCTTTTGGCGGACAGCTGATCGAGAAGTTGCTGGCATTTCTCCAACTGTCGTTTGCCAATGGCCAGTTCCTGCAGCTGATCCAGCAGCTGTTCTTCCTGCTGCCGCAGTCTTTCCTGCTCTTTCTCCCGGGCCAGTCGGCCAATGGTCGGGAACTCAGGTTCCCGGCTTAAACGGGCAACATTGCTGGCGATTTCTACCAGTACACTGCCGTCTTCTTTCTGCTCAAGGGGGGTATGGAGATACTCTTCTTCCGAAAAAGACGCTCCCGGTGTGCCACCCAGTAGCCAGACATGATCCGGGCGATCGCTTTCTTCGCGGATAATAGTGGCAGCTTTGCTGATGTCCCGAACCTGGATGGCGTGGCGTAACGGGCCAAACTTGGCCTCCAGCCAGGCCGCCTCTTCCAGGGAGATATCATCGTTATCAAAATAGTCACTGATCACCACTCCGCCGGTCATCTCCGCCAGCTTTTGCAGTTGTTGCAGCTCTTTTGATGCCTTGATTTCCAGCTGGGCCATGCGGGAGCGCAGCTCTTCCAGATGCTTGCCGAGCTGCACATTGGCCTGCAGGTTTTCCTGCTGTTCCTGGCTGATTTGCTGGCGCAGGGTGATAAAGTCATTGTGGCTATCCATCAGGGCAGCCGGGCGGATGGCTTGAATCGCCTGACCCAGTCTGCGAGCATCCAGCCAGTGAATATTATCCTGACGGGCCTGGGTAAGGCTGCCCTGGATTTGTACCATTGTCTGTCTGGATTGCTGGATTTGTCCGCCAAGGGTATCTATTTTCTGTTGCTGGAATTGTTGCTCATGAGTGGCGGTGTTCAGGCTGGTGTTCCAGCTGGCTTCATCCTGAATACTGTTGCGCCATTCTTCGGGAAGCATCGCAACGGCCTGTTGCAGCTTCTTCAGTTGCTCTTCTTCTTTCTGGCGCTGTTGCTGCTGCCTGATCAATACCGGTATCTGTGCAGCCAGTGTTGTTTGTTGCTCATGGTAATGTCGCCAGTGGTCGCTGCGGCTGGCTGCCTGTTTCAGATCAATATCGGTATCACCAAACGTCGCCAGCAGAGACAGGGTTGCCTCGAAATGCCCGCGAATGGTTTCCGCCTCATCCAGTAGTGGCTTCTGGCTGTAATAGCGGCCGGAAACGTCCTTTTCAGCCTGCAGCAACGTTCCCATTAACGGAGTGAGTGCGTCTGCCGACAGGTCTGGCTGGTTAAAGCTGTCACGTACTTCATTCAACGCCCTGAGGGCGGCAAGGTATAATCCGGCTTTTCGGGCTTCTTCAGAATAGGCCTGCTCGACACTGGTCAGCTGTTTTACCAGTTGTGCAATATCATCCTGCAGGCGCTTAAGCTCAGCGGACTCTTCTGCATACTGGCTTTCCAGTAATGCGTTCTGTTCGCTCAGCTCTTCCAGCTGCTGGTTATGGTTGCTCTGCTCATTTTCCAGTCTTTGCAGATCGGTATGCAGTCGTTCAAGGTTTTTGGCATGATCCAGACGCTCGTCAGCGTCTTCTTCACGGCTTGCCAGTTCACTGTCCAGGGTATCCAGGGTCAGTAATCGTGCTTCAATGGCTGACAGCTGTTGTTTTTTAGTTTCCAGCTCCAGTTGTGCCTGATGCTCTTGCTGACGTTTATCTTTCAGCTCAGCCTGAAGTTTGGCCTGTTGCTTTTCTGACCATGCCAGAACATGTTCGCCAAGGGCATAGCTGGACTCCAGAATCTCCCGGATGACTTTCCGGTCACTGCGGGTGCTTTCTATCTGGCGACGGGTTCGCTGGGTCTGTTGCAAGGCACTTTGCATGGAGCCAATGGATTGGCGTACCTGATCATCCGCCGGCAGCAGATAATCCCTCAGTCCTTTTTGCAGCTCAGACGACAAGCCGCCGTAGAGGCTGGTTTCCAGCATGCGGTAATAACGCTGGCGATCCTGGCTGTTTTCCATTCGGCGGGGAATAATCCGCTGCTCGAACTGCCAGTTCATATACTGGGCGGTGGTGTTGAAGATTTGCAGTTCACCGCCCATCATGGTGACCTGATTTCTCAGGGCTTTGCCATCCAGGGGTTCGTATAAGCCATTTTCGCCGGGTACCGGCCTCATCACCAGATCACGCACCGGAACATCATCATCGACACCGGTAATGGCAAACAGTTTCAGCTCGACTTTCGGCTGGCTCAGGCGGCGAATCTGGACACCCGCTATTGCCCGCCTGCCGTCGTAAAGTTCGTAATCCACCAGGCTGTAACAGGTACCGGCACTGATGCGTCCCCAGATTCCATTATCACTGCGATCCTGTCCGCTGTCGGAGTTGTTACGCAGGCGAACCAGACGATTGTCGGGTACCCGGTTTATCAGCAAGGCACCCATAATGGTGGTCTTACCGGCACCGTTATGGCCGATGAGGTTGCTCATTAATGGGTGCATGTCCAGAGTCTTGAAGAAGACACCCCGGAAGTTAACCAGGGTCAGGCTGCGGATCTGGGTTCTTTTCTGGCTCATGCTTCCTGCTCTTGTTCAAGGGCCTGTTCAGATATAACGGTGTCGTCTTCAACGTGACGCTTTTCTTGTGGTGCGTTTTCCGGATTATCTTCCGGATCAGAAGTTTCCTGCATCACAGGTTCTTCATCGTCA
The DNA here is from genome assembly GCF_049310205.1 of Endozoicomonas sp. ALC013. Classification (NCBI taxonomy): domain Bacteria; kingdom Pseudomonadati; phylum Pseudomonadota; class Gammaproteobacteria; order Oceanospirillales; family Endozoicomonadaceae; genus Endozoicomonas; species Endozoicomonas sp. ALC013. Next base: position 7,383 of record NZ_JBLYNS010000093.1, read on the forward strand.
TTCAGGCTGATATAACCGTCACGAACCAGCTGCGCCATGGCTGCCCTGGCGGCTTCTGGTGACGAAGCCGTTGAGCGAACAGGATCAATAAATCGCAGCAACGGTGCCTGGGTCTGCAGACGGCTGGCCTGGTTGCCTTCCAGCCTTACCATGCCCAGCCTGGCCAGCTGTCGGATGGCCTTACGCAGGGTTTCCATGGCTTTTTCACGGTCTGCCTGGGTCTCGATTTTTTTTCGTTCCAGCAGTTGGCAAAGGTATTCATTGTCCAGCAGCAGTCGCAGCCGCTCGTAGATTGCATCGGCGGATATCCAGCCACTGCCTTCCAGTTGCTCGGGGTCGAGATGGAACATGGCCAGCACCTGACCGACGACCATGGTCAGTTCATCCAGTTTTCTGGCACGAATCAGGCTTTTGCCGGCAGTGCCGGGGCGGAGGTAGTAATAGGCTTCCGGTGCCTGAACCAGGTCAATACCATAGCGGAGGTAGTGTTCGACCAGCAGGGAAAAACCGTCCTGGATAATATTGAAAATCCGGTGATGGCGGGCGTCGATATGTTCACCCCGACGCAGCCGGGTATCCAGTTCCGGGAAGCATTCATCATTGATCAGATCGGCGATCTGCTGGTAGGGGTTATCGGTCAACAATCGGTTTCTCTCTTTCCTGGCGGAGTGTGTTAGGGGTCAGACTCAGGCGTTCCACGTAAAACTCGGGAGCGATGGCCGGGAGAACCGCATGCCACTGATGATCTGCAATGTTCTGTCGGTTTTGCTGGTGGCCCATTTCAGTCAGGGCGCTGAACAGCCAGCCTGCGACCATGTTCAGTTTTTCCATAGGCCACTGGCTGGCCAGCAGTTCCAGTGCCTGTTCGTAGGATGGCAGTATTCCGGACTGTTGCTCTTGCCTGACCAGCCATTCCTTAACCTGTTGCTTCAGGGCATCAAAGTCTTCGATGGCCGTCAGTTCACCTTCATCATGGATTACCCGTGCCAGATTTTCTTTCGCCCGGGGTGGTTCAATATCCCGCAATCGGGCCAGCGGTTCTTCATTGGCGTAGCGCAGATACCAGGGCAATGCCTGATAACTTCGGATGCCTTCCCGCACCCGCTCCATCAATGCCTTGCGCTCATCCATGGTGACAAACTGACGCAGGTATTGATGAACCCGGTGGTGGAAACCTTCCCAATGGTTCATGCGTTCGCTGCTCCAGTGCTCAATACGGTCAAGATGTTGCTCCAGCCGGATAACACTGTTGATGGCATCGTGTCGACTGGCCTGTTCACAATAGCGGGAAATGGCGTCCAGCAGTGAGCGAAGTTCGTGGCACGAGGCCAATAGCAGTTGCTGTAAATCCTGAAGATGATTCTGGGTGCTGGTCAGCAGCTGTTCGCACTGGCTGATGCTGTTTTGCCAGTCCTGCTTCAGCAGTTCCACCACTTCTTTGCGGGTGTTGATGGCATCCTGGTCCAGCTGACGCTGACGATGATCAATGGAGGTGACCAGCTGGTTGACGGTAATGTTCAGTGGTGCTTCTACCTGAAGCTTCCAGAACGGTTCGTTGCCCCCCTGTTCCGCAGAATCCCTGATCTCTCTGAGGTGGGTGGCAACCGTCATAAACAGGGTACTCAGTGCTTCTTTTGACGCTTCCATACCGACACACACGGAATCGACAATCTGTTCGGACAGCGGTGTGATCAGATAAGCGTGATGTCGATGCCCACTGCCTTCAAGGCAGATCAAAAGGTGCTGCTGAAGGAGACGGCGGATCACGTCGTTACAGCGCTTTGAAGAATCCTCACTGCTATCGTCCAGTCGTGCTTTTTCCACGTTTTGGAACACCACATGCAGCTCTTCTTCACTGAATTCCGGTTGTGATTCCGTTTCTTTCCAATAGCGCAGTGCTGCCAGGTAGGCGAGATCAGCAGGTTGCAGTTTCAGGCTGATACCCTGAGTCAGGATGGTGCTGATCAGTGACGGGATGTTTTTTGAGGCTGGCAATCACTACTCCATCAGTCATAAGGTGCTGTTTTGGGGGAAGGTGGGGCAGAACCTGGTTAAGGCCGGTTAAGCCGGATTTATTATGAGAAAAACTGATAACAGGGTAAAGCAATAAACTGATTATTCGCTGGAATGTCTTTTAATTCCTCAGTCTTAAACAGTAGGAAGACCGAGGAGTTCATTGAAGAGCAGATTATTGGCCTATTGCGTGAATCCAGTGTCCTTGTTCCGGGCGGCAGCTTTAATATCCGGATCAGATTTCAGTCTGTCGCTGAGATATTTGTAAATGCGGGCATCTCTTGAGAGCAGTGGCAGGACAAAATCCTTGTCATTTTTGATATCTGTACTGGCATACTTAATTGCACGGCCATCACTTTTAATGGCAAGCATTACCAGGGATTTATCCTCTTTGAGACGATCGCTGGCATATTTTAATAACAGCCATTGCTGTCCTATTGCAGACTTGGCTATTTCAATATCATCCCTGAGTTCGTCGGAGATATAACTGAATAACTTTGGGTTTTGTTCCACCAGGAAAAGCACCAGATCCCTGTCGTGATCTAAATTATAATCCTCACGCAAGAGTTGAATAGAAACCTTTGGAAAGAAGGCTTCAATGGCCATGTGAGCTAGCAGTTCCTTTATTATTTTTGCAGCATCATCCAGCTTAAGGCGTTCGCTGGCATCGGTAAAGATTTGGCGAAGTCCTGAACTTCTATACGGGGCTCGAAATGCATTAAGAATACCATAAGCTTCTTTGGCTATTTCATGGAAGAACCTGTATTCGTCGTCCAGATAATCAACGAACGCATAATCTTTGTAATATGACAGTATTTCGCGGCTTTCAAATACATCCACTACCAGGCAATGTTTGAATATCCAGTTATTTATGGCGTCGCTCAGCCCGTTTTGGCACTTATTAACCAGCGTTTCAAAATACCACTTATCAGTATTTTTATCGCACTTAAAACTGTTGATTGATATATCCATGGAGGTCAGTCCTCTCAAAACAGTCACCAATTTCACAAAGCCATCCTGTAATGCTGATGTGGTATTAACCTGAGTGTATTCTATGGTCATTTTCCCCGCGCTTTGATTGAAACTGATCGCCATTGGCCGTGAACTGCTATCAATCGATGCACAACGAAGTGTCTGGACCAAAAACCAGAAACGCTTCAATTTGCCCTGTAAGTGTTTATTTTCCTCGTCTTGGGAAAATTTATCAGAGATGTCGAGGCGAAGTGTACGACCCTTGCCTCCCTCGGCCTGTTCCAGCATTGCTATGGTGCAGACGTGCACTCCGAGGGCTGCATTAATAAAAGCGGCATCCACCATATTAAGCATGCGTAGCTTTGATACGTTAAGTTTGTGCAGTACCGAGATGCAATTGTCGTTTAATAGTCCGCAAACTCCTTGGGGGAGTATATTAATCAGCGTTCTATAATCTGTGATTTTGGTAATTTGTCCCTGCCCTGATGCTTCTGCCACCGGGGCGAGAGCATTAACAAATCGCTGATGAAGCCAGTAAATCAGGTCGTGAGCAGAATGGATATCGTTCACTTCTTTGGGCTGGTTCAGTTTTTGCAATTTATCCAGCAAGGCCTGACAATCTCTCAGCCATTGCCTGAAATTCACGGGCTGGTCGGGTAATTCCTGGTCGGTGGTCAGCAGCGGCAACACCACTTTCGAGCGCAGGTTAACAATGGCATCTTTCAGGCAATTGCTTTGTTTTTCAAGGAGTAGGAGCTCCTCAATAAAGGGTTGGACTTCAGGTGGTTTTGCATTCGATTCAGGCACGGCGGCCAGAGCCAAAAAGCCCTTATAACCCGATACAAACTGTTGTAAATCCCCCTGTAGCTGCTGAATCTCAATGCCAAGCTGTTGTAATAGTTTTGATCGGTTTGCTGACATGCTGACGGCCTTACTTCGTCCAGGGCCAAGGCAGCGACTGATTAATCGATCAGGGTGAAAATAGTCCAGCAAGCGGTTATTTTGGCGATTCAGCCAGGCAAAACCTTCGTCGACCCGGGTGAAGTCGGGTGGTTCTGCAGCACCGGTTGCGGGTGAGCTGATGATATCCTGACCGGAAGTGGTGCTGTTGGTCTGCCAGTAGGCAGACTGGTTGCCGGTCTGCAAATAGGCTCCGGGGCTATCGGCAAAACTGCCTGCCACCAGTGTTACCTGTTGTCCGCTGGCTTGGGTTAATGCCTCAGAATACTGAGAACCAGCCACCAGACAGGGTATACCCGCCTGACGCAGGGTGATGGCAACATGATCGGTGGTTCCCCCATCTTTGAACACACAGCCGCCCAAACGTTTTAAAATATCCGGTGCCAGCATCCAGTCACTGGCGTGTTCGGCAAACAGAATGGCACCGAGCGGAATCTGTTCCGCGTTGACCGGTTCGGTGACCACCAGGGCCACACCACTGCAGCAACCTTCACTGACCATGATTCCCTCAGCCAGTGGCAGGGAGGGAGGTGCTGCACAAAAATGGGTACTGCCCGGCAGCTGGGTCACTGGCCGGCACTGGAACAGGCAGGGTTTCCCGTCTTTCACGCCGAACTCAATATCTACCGGGCAGCAGAACATATCTGCCAGCTGTTCTGTATATGCCTGCAGTTTTTGCAATATCTCCTCAGTAAGCATGATGTCTTTGGCATCGGTGGTTACTGTGGTGCCCTTTTCGATATAGCCCACTTCACCGGTCTGTTCATCGGTGATTTTTTCCAGGACAAACTGTGTGGTAACGTCTCCGGGGGTAAATTGCCGAACCGGTTTACTGTTTTCGTCATCACCGCGTCTGATCGTATAGCGATGGGGGCGGATGCCTGAACTTCCACAGACGGCCCCCCGGGGTTGACCCTGTGCAAATTCAATCTGCATGGTACCCTCCCCTTCCTGCAGTGTTAAGTCGCTGAACACTACGCCCCCCAGCTGACAATGGATGCATTGCTGCAGGACCAGCGCCATGGGTTTTACCCGCCCGGAGGGGCAGACTTCCGGCCGGTAAGCGGACGACAGGACTTGCAGGCAGGTTTTCAGGATATCGCCGCCACCATGAACCCGGGAATCATAACGACCGGCCTGGGCATCGCCGGAGCGGTCTTCATCCACGCCGGAACTTCGGACAATGCAGGCCTCATTGGATGGTTGCCGGAGCGTGAGGTAGAGATGACGAATATCCTCGGCAGCACCGATATTTTTGACTTGTTGGTAGAAATCCTCACTGGCAATAAACCCGGATAAACCCTTGAGACATTGCGCCTGTTGCTGATGGGGGCGTTCGGCAACGATCGTGCGCAATTGTTCCAGGCTGTATGGTTCGTGGCTCCAGCTGTGTAAATCTGGCAGAAAAGGCAACAGGCATTTTGCGGGGAAAGGGTGTTGCTCCAGCTTGGCGACCAGGGTTGTGTCAACCACAGTGAAGGGTGGAACCGGGATGTTAGCCTGTTGCATACGGTGCAGAAACAGTCCCTTGCCGCCCATAAAGGCCCGGGTTTGCCTGTCAGTGGTGGGTGGCAAGATGGCAGGTTGCAAGTCATGGTTGGCAAGCCTGCGGTTGTCCGTAACCGGAATTTCGATGTCACGAGTGGATAATGGAGAAGAGTGGGTGGTTTCGTATGAATGATCCTTAATGAACCGTTTGCAAGGAGTGAGGTCATGACTGGCAAGAATGACAGAACCAGCGGATTTGAATGCGGCGTGGCAGTCAGTTTTATGAGCAGGTATGGGTGACATAAAGCACCGTGTTGTTGGTAGAGCGCTATCCATAATTGTGATTTCTATAAAATTTTCTTTATTAGACCAGTGCTTTTGAAAAAAGTTTCAACAAATAGGACTTCAGTCTGTTTGGTCTGAACTCCGGCGCTGCCCTGGCGACAGTGGTCGGTGTATTGGTTGAAGTGCCGATCATGCTTGCGCTGGTGGCTTATGCCAATCGTACCCGCGATCGTTTTCCGGTTGCTCGCGCAGGTTAATTATCTTCCCGTTGACTACTGAAATGTCGAAGTTATTAAATGACAGCTCCTTAAGGCACGCCCTAAAAAAGGCACTAGCATTGTCGAAGATACTTTCTGACCCGATTTTTCAGAATTCACAGGGGATCTACCATGCGTTCTTTGCCTTCCAGGGATCAAGTGTGTCAGACGCTTCAAAATCTTGCCAATACAGGGGGCATTGATCAGCCAGTCCGCCTGAGTGGCAGTCATCAACTGAAAACAGACATACCAAAAGGTAACTGGATGAGGCGAACGGTCAAACCATTAACGCCTCAGGATACAGTCTCCATCCATGGTCGGCAGAAACAAGAAGCTGTCGATTTGATCAGTCGATATTCTGATAAACCATTGATGACAAGAGAAATCACTGTAAGCGAAATCACTGTAGGGCAAGCCTTGCTGTTACTTCAGTCACCAGCATCAGATAAAGAATTTATTGAATGTGTGAATTCAGACCAGTTAAAGCTTGAAACAGATATCGGTAAAATAATTTTCAACGATTATCTGGAACAAAAAATATCAAACCAATCTGAACATTCGGTTGACCCTCTTGGCAAAGTCAATCACTTGATTGAAGAAATACCTGACTCCTCTGAAGCCGCCAGAACTCTGGCTGATCAGTGGTTGATAAGTCAGAAAATGAAACTTTTGGACAATACCCCTGCGTGTGAAAAAGTTGTGCAGGAAGCTCTGAGCACACCAGATTCCAGCATGGGCAAGACGTCATTTGACGACCAGGAGTACTTTCAGCATATAAGACAGGCTTTACCTGACTATTTGCAAAGGGTAGAAATGGTGGCAAATTTACCAGCTTCGGAGCTGGAAATATTGAAAAAGACAATGGAGGAAAAAGGGGTACCACCATCCGATCCGCTCTACCAGACTACGTTGGCCCATATTGCTTCAGCATCAGGGCAAAATCCTGACGTTGCTATCAAAACAACCATAGAAAGTTACCAGGATTATCTGACTCTCATCGAAAACGAGAAACAAGCAGTAAGCCAGTCATTAGAAGAAGACCGGCTTCAACTCAAAAAGTTTGAAGAAGAAAAAGCGACAATGAGTAATGAGGACATACAGGAGTCTTTATGGGTAGGCCATACTGGTGTTCGTATTGCCAGTAATGAAAATAGATTGACAGTACTCAATGAATGGAGTGATTTAATGCAAGTAGAGCTGAAACGCTTAAACTCAGAATCGCTTTGAGTTCTCCCATGCATTGAGGCAGATCACGTTGGTTGAGTTTAATGATATTGCTGTTCGCCTGTAGCCGTTAACTCAGGAACTGATGAGATAGCTGAGTAAGACCGTGTTTGAGAGCATCAGAGAAATTCGGCTCTGATGCTCTTCTGCTCAACAGGCCCTATGCTTTCTTCTTCTGATAAACCTTCACGCCACCGGTCTCCCCACATTTTCCTGCCATCCCGGCCAAGCTCTGAAGTCGGTATCCATTGCCGTGCATAAGGGACAGGTGACGAACGTTATGGGGCGCAATGGTGTTGACGAATGAGAAGTTCTAGTCGGTCTATTTTTTTATCGGTACGCTTAAAACCTGCAAGCATGGCTTCAGCCAAAGCAGAAATATCGGCTTTAACACCCGCAAGCTCACGATCTTGTTGGGCAAACCGTGTACGCATCTCCTGTCGTGTCGCCAGTATCTCCTGATGGGTATCACCAGTGATTTTGATGAGATTACGAACTGCACTGTCCAGCGAATCAAAATGGGATTCAAGTTTCTCCACTCTGGCTTCCAATGACATACTGCATAGCATTACGTTTATTGTTTGAGACATGAGCATAGCAAACAATAAAGATTGGCACAGAGACAACTAACACCCGCCTCTGGCACAATCCTATGGCAGGGCAGGGGGCGGTCATTGGTCTGGTCCGTGACCGGGGTGAGACGGCTATTCTGCTGGTTGAGCCGTTCTTTGAGTTTGCCAGCGGATACTGGACCAAGGCGAGGTTGCCCTGGCAGGAAATGGCGACGCCATGGATAAAGTTGCCGTTCGTCGTTTAATTACGGTTTGATAACCGGTAATTGTATTCGGTGTCACCGCTGGTGGCCTGATTTAAAAAGGTATTTTGATAAACAGTTCGATGGTAACATTTTACTCCTATACAACTATGGTTAAATTGTCGTGCAAATTACAACTGCCTTAATACTCAAGGAAATGGCATAGAGGGGCGGTAGCGTGAGTGCTGTTCAGGAACAGGAATGTTTTATCATTTTTATCAGCGATCAACCGGGCTTAAAACCGCTTTACCACCCTTGCCATGGCGAACGGTAATTTCCATGCGCCCAAAATCAACAGCCTGAACTTTAAGATGCAGAGCTTCCTTCAGTCGAAGACCGGCACCATACATTAATTGGGCGACTAATAATAATGGCGTGCCTTTGAGATAGGTCAAGACAGAGTTGGCTTCAGTCACCGAAAACACAACAGGGAGTTTTTTGGGGCGTTTGGATTTTTGCCAGTCATTGATCGTGAAACTGTCACGCCTCAGCACTTGTTTGTACAAAAAGACCAGGGCTCTCAATGCCTGCTGCTGATTACTGACAGCAACGTGCTTTTTCATCACCAGATAGGTGAGAAAATCACGGACATCACCGCCAGCCAGTAAATCGGGATGACGCATTTTATGAAATTTTATAAAGCGTTTAATCCAGTCCCAGTAGCTGCGCTCGGTAGACAGAGAATAACCGGCAGAGCGAATGGCAATTTGAAAGCGTTCTTGTAATCTCATATAAGTTCTGATTGATACTGTGTTTTTATACAGTAAAAGCTAGTTCGTATATGCAGAAAATCAACTGAATAGTTAACTTGTTGTTTTGAGTGAAAATAAAGCAATCTGTAATCACACGGGTTGCTTGACCGAAAAATATACGAGTTACAAAATACGAATCAGAAGATATCGCCTTTAAAATGCAGAACGCTGTGTAACTCGCGCTGTATGCGGGTATCGGCTGGTGTGTATAGCGAATCTACAGTATGTTATACGAAACTGATTCGTGTAAACGACTGTTATGAGCCTAAAGGAACATTATGGAATCAATCATTACCCATGCAATTAACTTACGGAAAGAAGAAAGGTTTACAGATTCAATAAGAGCTTTGGAAAAGCTGGTAGATGACGAAAACTATTCGGGACAAGCATTCTTACAAATCGCATGGAATTATGATGCTCAAGGACTTGAGCGAGAAGCTATACCTAACTATAAAAAGGCACTTGATGGTGTTTTATCTTATGATGAAAGGTTTGACTGCCTATTAGGACTGGCAAGCAGTTTAAGATGCATTGGAAACTATAGCGAGGCAGATATCTACTTTAAATTATTGCTCTCAGATTACCAGGACAAAGATGAAATAATTCCTTTCTATGCAATGAATTTATACAATCTCGGAAATCATAAAAAATCTGTCCAATTGTTACTTCATACATTGTTGAAAACTACAAACTCAACAGATATCAAAGCATATAAAAATGCAATCAACATTTATGCACAAAATCTAGATCAAACGTGGTAGTCCGTGCAACCGGCTCATAAATCGGGTAAGGGCTGGTCTTTCTCCAACCCTCCCACAGCACCCGGCATGCGGGTCCGCACCGGGCGGTTCAACGATGATGGTGAAACCTGACCCATAAGTCTTTCAATGAAACATAAAAAGAAAGGACACCCATTTTTTAAAAAGTGAAGAGAGTACGTCATTTATTCATTTTTTAAATGATAGTATTGATCATTGTAAGAATTTCTCATTCATACCAAACAGGAAGCGTATAAAAAGCACTAAGTAACAGCCAGAGAGAAGACACTATCAAGACAATATAAGAAAGCAATATAAGAAAGAGCATTCAGAAAATTCTGGCCACATTAAAGTCAATGAAAATATGTTGATCAGGCAGGATAGAGAGCACCACTCACAGACATCCCATGAACCCAGCATTTTCCGGTGCTTTCTGCATAAGCCTTCAGTGAAGCCAGCTTGCCGACTGCGCGGTGAAAACGATTATTCCACCGCATAGTCTCCAACCATTCTTTTGGGTCAATACCCAAGCGCTCCAGGATAGGTGGTACATCGTCAGTTATACGACCACGTTTGCCTTTTCGGACAATTCGGCCAGACCAGTCAACCAGTTCAAAGTAGCTACTGAGTGGGTATGGAATCGCCTGTTCCGGGTTTTGACCCTGAGCTTTTAACGGCTTCAAGGGTGCTTTTTGTTTTTTTCCGTTTACGCTGTCGTATGACTCAATGCGCTCTTTAATAGAGGTATGTTCTGAGGTTTCCAGCGTTGCTGCAATTTTTGCCCGGATGGGGTTTAAGTCGACATAGGCCATGCAAGTCAGCAATGCTGCCTCATCTAACAGAGCCTGACTTTTGTAACGACCTTCCCAAAAGCGCCCTTTGCACTCATCCTCCTTATTGGCCAGCCGGGCTAAGTATTCGTTGAGACAGCGCATGAACCAGCTGATATCCATTAAGCGACCTCGGTACTCCTGGGCATATTCTTCGACTCGCAGCAGCTCTGCTTTGCCCAGCTGATCGCCGACAAGAAAACGCTGAACCAGGTGCGGACCTGCAAACAGCTGCGTCCAACGTTGTAAGACTTCTTTGGTGCCCCATTTTTTGGCTTGCTGACTATTGATATGGAGCACCACATGATAATGATTCGACATCACCGCATAAGCACAGACTTCCAGGGAAAAAATACCAGAAAGCGCTTTCAACCGATCAACCACCCACTGCCTGCGATGCTCATAGTTTTTGCCTGAGAAATTATCTTTGCCGCATAGGAAGGCCCTGCGAACGCAGCGTGCCATGCAGTGGTAGTAGGGCGTACTGGCTGGATCTATGAGGTTTTTTCGGGCGGTCGTCATGTCATTTATTTTGGTTACTGGGTAGATTTCCTTAATGCCCTTAAGAGGCTCCAGAAGAAAAATAGACAGTGTGGCCGATTAGTCAAATTTTTGGGTGTCCTTATTTTCTTTATTTTCTTTATTTTCCTCCCGATACGGGGCTTATTTGACTGGTTCACCATCGATAACTGGGAAGATCTGTTTACAGCGATTATTGAAGGCAGGAGTGTCAGCTTAAAACACTTGATGGTTGACACCACATAGGGGAGTTTCTGGTAGCCCTGTTTAACCTGTGTTCTGAACTTGCTGATAGCCTGGCTGATCGGGCAGCATGATTTCGTTTGGCCTAAATGAATGAGTTATGGAAAGATCTATTGGATTAGGCATTTATCAATGATCAGCGGGAATTGCTGTCGTCTGCTTTGCCTACTACGTTTCGGCGGTTCCATTTTTCAGCAAGTTTGCTCTCGTCCATTCCGCCATCCATGTGGTGCATACACCCTTTGCACCAGATCGAGAAACTTTCTTGCGCCCACGGGCCACCTTTCATTTTGACTTCACTCCCGCAGAACGGGCAGTCTTTTAATTCAATATCCATTGTTGCTAGTCTCTGCCAGTCAGCGTTTAACAAGGGCGTTCACAGGACTGCGCCTGTGACGCAGGTGTTATATGCCTTATCGAATTTGGAGAATATATGGATATCTTGATTGAGCAAGAAATCGAACTTCATCAGTACGAAATACGTCAGAGTTTGCTAGATATCGAACGTCTGATTCATCCTAGCTTTTCTGAGATTGGTAAATCAGGTATTAGTTATGACTTTGCTTCAATCATAGAAATGATGAGTTCAGAAGAACCTTCAGAGGTTCGGATTCATTCGCAAAACTATGAATGTGTCCAACTTGAACCATCGGTTCAGCTATTGAAATATGAGTCAGTTTTAGTAGCGCCGTCGGGCGAGACTAGCGACTATGCTAAACGTTGCTCTATTTGGGCTTTTAACGGCTTTCGTTGGCAACTGAAGTTTCATCAAGGAACTCCATGTCCAGTTTTTGAATTGGTCTAATATCAGGCTTGGGCAAACGGGCATATAACAAAGCATTTAAGCTGGATGCGCAAACGCGTGCCGAACTCGCTTCGCTCAAACATGGCACACGTTTACTCACCACTTAATGCGGCGTTATGTTCACCCATGCTGCCCGCAGCGCACAACTTGTTTTTTGATACTGTTCTTTATCTTGTTTGTATTAGTTTCACCACTATGTTTTGGGGTCGAAACTAATAAGGTCTATTTGTCTTGCAATCCCCTGTATGTGGTCTAAGTTTCCCGCACACAAGAAAAAACCCGGATCGTCGGAGTTAGCGGCTCCTACCGGGTTTCTCTGTATAGCAATGAGCTGCTGCTCGGGAGACAGTATAGCAATGATTTCCTTTGCCTACACAATTGGGATTGCAAAGTTGATACGGGTAAAACTCAATACAGAAGGTTTGGAAAACCTGAACATGACCCAGAGGTACTTACTGGTTGTATTGGCGACCTTTGCCAACTCTGAAGGGGAGTGCTGGCCGAGCCAGGGAGCACTGGCAGAAATTCTTGGCGTAACCCAAGGAACGATCTGCACCAGTTTGAGAAAGCTGGAAAAAGAAAAATTCATTGAAAGCTGTCACCGGAAAACCAGAAACGGAGGTAATGCCAGCAAAATCTACCGGATGCTGTTTGAACCGTTTATGTTCAAGCGTATCAAGGAAGAACAATACAACTGCTTCGGCCAGCGGATTGACGATCCTCGAATGACTGATGCTTCCTGGGCGGAAGGCTTGGAGTAAGTGAACATAACAAGTCAGTCAACCGGAACTCCGCTCCGCTCCGCTGCGTCCGGTTACTTCAAGCGTTAGGCTCACTCTGCAACATCGTACAAACTTCCATTGTTGATTCGTGTTGCGCAATAAGCTGCACTCATTGGCATGATTAAATCATTCAAACATAAAGGGCTCAAACAGTTCTTTGATACGGGCAAAAAGGCTGGAATTCAGGCCAGGCACGCAAAGAAGCTAAGAATGCAGCTGACTGCAATCGATACTGCCCAAGTGCTTGATGATATTGACCTTCCTGGTTTTTCTCTTCATCCATTGAAGGGTAATAGGTCAGGAATATGGTCAATCTCAGTGAGTGGTAACTGGCGAGTTACCTTTGAATTTCGGGATGCAATGCGTACATCCTTAACTATGAGGATTATCACTAATGTCCATGCACAATCCACCTCACCCTGGAGAGTTCATAGAATCCATTTACATGGAGCCTTATGCAATTAGTTGTCGTTATCTGGCCGAACAGCTTGGTGTAGCTGCTTCAACTCTTAACAGAGTTATAAAAGGAAAAAGTGCAGTTTCACCGGAAATGGCACTGAGATTATCAAAGGTTCTTGGTCGGACACCTGAAAGTTGGCTTGCAATGCAGGATAATTATGAAATATGGCAAGCACGAAAGAGAATAAACCTTTCAGATCTACAACCCCTCAAATTTTTAACCGCATAGACCCAGACAAAAATCAAAAGCGTGAGCCTAAATCGGGTAAGGGCTGGTCTTTCTCCGG
>NZ_JBLYNS010000094.1:0-20434 GCF_049310205.1 Endozoicomonas sp. ALC013
CATAACCCAACCTGCCTCTACATTAATCGACAGTGGTTTTGAATTCTATGCCAGAAAGGTAAAGATCTATTGGGAAGCCCTCAGAAAAGAGCGATGGGTATGTATCGACATCAGAAAACCAAAACCGGCCAGCAGGGTCACCAAAGAAGTCCCTCCCCGGCTAACCATGGGTAATGGAACACCCACTACTGGCAGGAGTCCACTGACCATCCCGATATTCACGAAGATATACACGAAAAACGTCAGTGTAATACTACCTGCCAATAAACGGCCAAAGAGCGTCTCGGCATTCAGGGTGATGAACAGTCCCCGCCCCAGAATCAGGGTATACAGGGCAAAGAGCACCAGACATCCCATCAGGCCAAACTCTTCCGCCAGAACGGCAATGATAAAATCCGTATGGCTTTCTGGCAGAAAATCAAGATGCGATTGCGTGCCCTGTAACCACCCCTTGCCATAAAGCCCACCGGAACCAATGGCGATGGTGGATTGGATGATATTCCAACCGGCTCCCCACGGGTCACTTTCAGGGTTCAGAAATGTCAGCACCCTCCGCTTCTGATAGTCATACATAAAGAACTGCCAGAACACATAGATCGCTGGTGCCGCAAGACAGATGGCAGAAAATATCATGCGCTTGCGCAAACCGGCCAGCAGCAGCACAAACAGGCCCGAAGAGCCAATCAAAATAGACGTGCCAAGGTCAGGTTGTTTGGCAATAAGTACCACCGGCACAGCAATAATAATCAGTGAGAAAATCACATCTTTAAACGAGGGAGGCAGTGGACGCCTGGCCAGAAAAGCCGCCATGGTAATCGGCATAATCAGCTTGATCACTTCCGATGGTTGAAACCGGAAACCCGGTAACTGAATCCAGCGCTGTGCACCTTTGGACTGTACGCCCATAAACAGAACGGCCAGCAATAGCAGCACCCCTGCCACATAAAACCACTTGGCCCACTGCATCAGCACCCTTGGCGGAATCTGGGCCACGATCAGCATGCCGGTCAGACTGATGCCCAGATAGGTTGCCTGTCGAATAATAACCGACATATCCCGACCGGTGGCACTGTAAAGAATAAAGAGCCCCGCACCACAGAGTAAAAGCAGAAACCCGAGCAGCATAAAATCAATATGCCAGCGCATGGACAGTCCCGGGCCGCGGCCAAACCCGTGGAGATCAATCTGGCGAACAAAATCCTGGTTGGCCATTATTTCTCTCCCTTCACTTGATGGCTGTTGACCGTTAATCTTGGCAGCAGGTAGGAATCCATAACCTTTCTGGCGACATTGGCAGCACCATTGCTGTTTTCCAGAATAACAGCAACGGCAATAAGGGGATCTTCTACCGGTGCAAATGCGACAAACAAACTGTGATCCCGCTCGAACTCTTTCAGCTTCTCAGCATCGTACTCCTCTCCCTGGGGAATACTGACCACCTGTGCTGTCCCGGTTTTACCGGCCATACGATACTTGAGTCCCCGACCGATTCGCCAGTGTGCGGTTCCCCCCGGAGAGTGAACAACATCTTCCATGGCTTTGATAATGAGTTCCCAGTTCTTGGCTTCCGCCTCGGGAGTCCGGCCAATGGTGATGTCATCCCCCCAGAATTCCCCCTGGATTTCAGGAATATCCTCTTTCACCAGGCGGGGCTGAACATACTTGCCACGGTTGGCGATAAGCGCCGTTGACTCTGCCAGCTGCAAGGGGGTTGCCAGCATATACCCCTGCCCGATGATCGCAATCACCGTTTCACCCGGATACCAGGGCTGGCCATAGGCACCTCGTTTCCACTCACTGGAGGGCAAAAGGCCCGGACGCTCTTCCCTTATATCAATGCCGGTTTTGTGGCCAAAGCCGAATTGATCAGCAAAATCATGGAGATTATCGATACCCAGCTTCCCGGCCTGAATATAGAAATAGGTATCATTGGATGCTGATATCGCGCGGGATAAATCAACCCAGCCATGACCGGAACGTTTCCAGTTACGAAAACGGTGATCACTGCCCGGTAGCTGAAACCAGCCTTTATCAAAAATTCTGTCCTCTGGTTTGACGATATCATTCGCCAGCAGTGCCAGCCCCATCACCGGCTTTACTGTGGAAGCGGGTGGGTACTCACCTAATGATGCCCGATTGTACAACGGTCGCTCGATATCTCTGTTGAGCGCATTGAACGTTTTACTATCAATCCCCGTC
This sequence comes from Endozoicomonas sp. ALC013, assembly GCF_049310205.1. Taxonomy (NCBI): domain Bacteria; kingdom Pseudomonadati; phylum Pseudomonadota; class Gammaproteobacteria; order Oceanospirillales; family Endozoicomonadaceae; genus Endozoicomonas; species Endozoicomonas sp. ALC013. The sequence continues at coordinate 2,200 of NZ_JBLYNS010000094.1, forward strand.
ACAAACAGATTGGGGTCAAAGGATGGATTGCTGGCCATTGCCAGCACTCCGCCGGTTTTCGGGTCCATGGCCACCAAAGCCCCTCGGCGGCCATTGATTGCATCAATGGCCACCTTTTGCAGCTCACTGTCCAGATAAAGGTTAAGATCCTGACCGGCGTGCGGGCTAACTTTTTTCAACACGCGCAATACCCGGCCACGGGCATTGGTCTCTACCTCCTGATGACCGGGTTTACCCAGAAGTACCGACTCGTAGGCGCGCTCTACACCAATCTTGCCTGTGGTATGAGTCCCGGAGTAGAGAGTCGGGTCCAGACGTTTCAAATCCCGATCATTAATTCGGCCTACATAGCCGATGCTGTGGGCAAAATGCTTTCCTTCGGGGTACTGCCGGATCAGTTCAGCATTGATGTCCACCCCCGGCAAACGGAAAAGATTCACCGAAATGCGGGCAATCTCTTCGGCGGTAAGATCAAACTTCAGAGGGACCGCTTCATAAGGTCGGCGTCGTTTAACCCGTTGATGAAAACGCTGCAGCTCACCGTCGGTCAGAGACAAAATATGACCAATATCATCCAGCAAACCCGCAAGATCTTTGGTCTGCTCCCGAACAATCGACAATATATGGCTAGGCTTGTTAACGGCAAGAAGCTTGCCATTGGTGTCGTATATCAGGCCACGGGTAGGAGGGATTGGCTGAACCAGTACACGGTTCTCATCCGATTGCGTGGACAGCTCATTGTAGCGAACAACCTGAAGATAGAAGAGGCGGGAAATCAGCCCCATAGCAAGGAGCACCATAAAGCCAATGGCAACCCAGATCCGGATATTTACCAGTCTTTTTTCTGCCCCATGGTCCTTTAAGGTATCCTGCGGCATGTTATATCTCAGTCATCAGTCGTATGGTCAAGGGGCTGCTCTTAAATGCATCAACTGATACATTAGCCTGTTAATACACAAATATTAAACGTAAAAAATGCAGTGTTTCTCAAGAAAAAACACTGCATTTCAAATAAAAACTCTCACCAGAAAGCTAGCCTTCACTTTTACTTGAGTGAAAGTACTTCGTCAATCAAGGTTACATCAGTTTTACTTGTGGTAGGGATGATTGTGAAGAATGCTCCAGGCTCTGTAAACCTGCTCAGCCACCACAACCCGAACCAGCGGGTGCGGCAATGTTAATGGCGACAATGACCAGCGGAGATCCGCCTTTGCCAGACATGATGCATGCAAACCTTCCGGCCCACCAACCAGTAAACTGACGTTGCGGCCACTGTGCAGCCACGCCCCCATATTGTCCGCCAGCTTCTCTGTGCTCCAGGCCTTGCCCATAATTTCCATGGTGACCACCAGGTCGCCTGAACCCACAGCAGCGAGCATCTGGCCAGCCTCTTTCTCCTGAAGCCGATTAATGTCAGAGCCTTTACTGCGCTTACCGAGAGGAATCTCAATAAGCTCCAGTTTCACGTCCGCACCCAGCCGACGACTGTATTCCCTGTAGCCCTCTTCAACCCAACCCGGCATTTTTGAGCCAACCGATATCAGCCGAATCCGCATCAGGAGGGCTCAGCGACAACCAGGTCAGCACTGTCCCAAAGTCTTTCCAGGTCATAGAACTGGCGGGTAGCAGGCAGCATCAGGTGGACAACGACATCACCAAGATCCACCAGAACCCACTCGGACTTGTCCTGACCTTCAACCCCTAACGGTCGAACACCCTGTTTCTTACACTGCTCAATGACATTATCCGCCAGCGACTTTACATGACGGTTGGAGGTACCACAGGCAATCACCATAAAATCGGTCACACTGGTTTGACCCGAAACATTCAAACAGGTGATTTCATTACCTTTTACTTCTTCAATAGCTTCGACAACAAGCTGTTTTAACTCATCAGAATGCATAGACTGCAAAATTAACCTCGTATTGACGATCCGGCAGAGCATGGTTTGTTACCCTGTGCCGAATCAGGCCATTTAAACAGGGCAGGCTCTCAGCATTAATCATAGAAGTCAATGCCCGATACCCTCCAGAGGCGGAAATCCACTATCAGAGCAGTATCACTGGCGAATATGGCCATCCCCGAAAACCACATACTTTTGCGAAGTCAGCCCTTCCAGGCCGACTGGCCCACGGGCATGGATTTTGTCGGTAGAGATACCAATTTCAGCACCCAGCCCATATTCAAACCCGTCGGCAAAACGGGTGGATGCATTCACCATAACAGAGCTTGAATCCACCTCCCGCATAAAGCGGCGGGCACGGGTAAAATCTTCAGTGACGATGGCATCGGTATGATGAGAACCGTAGCGATTGATATGAGCAATTGCTTCATCCATATCCAGAACCACTTTAATGGCCAGAACAGGGCCAAGGTACTCTTCTGACCAGTCTTCTTCAGTTGCTGCTACCGCACCGGGCAGAATCTCACAGGTAATAGGACATCCCCGCAACTCAACACCCTTCTGGGAATAAAGTCCTGAAAGCTCCCGCAGCAAAGGCTGAGCCACATCCTGATGCACCAGCAGCGTTTCCATGGCATTGCACACACCATAGCGATGGGTTTTCGCATTCATGGCAATCCGGACGGCCTTGCTTTGATCGGCCCGATCATCCAGATAAACATGGCAGACACCGTCCAGGTGTTTAATCACCGGTACCCGGGCGTCGGCACTGATGCGCTCAATCAGTCCCTTGCCACCACGAGGTACGATCACATCGACATACTCAGGCATGGTGATCAGCACACCGACAGCGGCACGGTCAATAGTTTCAACCACCTGAACCGCATCTTCAGGCAGCCCTGCTTGGGCCAGCCCCTGCTGAATGCACCGGGCAATAGCCTGATTGGAATGAATGGACTCACTGCCGCCACGGAGAATAACCGCATTGCCAGATTTCAGACACAGGCTCGCTGCTTCCACGGTGACGTTCGGACGGGACTCATAGATAATGCCAATGACGCCCAGAGGCACCCGCATTTTGCCTGTCTGAATACCGCTGGGCACATACTTCATATCATCAATAGTGCCGATGGGGTCTGGCAGGGCGGCCACCTGACGGAGACCTTCAATCATGGTATCAATTCGGGCATCGGTCAGTTCAAGGCGATCCAGCATCGCTGCATCAAGCCCACGTTCCCGGCCAGCGTCCAGATCCCGGGTATTGACAAACTTCAGCTGTGAACGATCCGCTTCCAGTGCGTCTGCTATCGCCAGAAGTGCCCTGTTTTTCATCGCAGTATCAGCAACAGCCATCTCCTTACTGGCCTGCCGGGCTCTCTGGCCCAGTCCATGCATGTACTCCGTCACTTGATCAGCCAATGTCTTTTCTCCCGGCAACTTGCATCACCACTATCGTTTATTCTCTGCAATAAAAGGCTGCAAAACAGCCATATTATCAGTCCGCAATCGGCATGGTAAATTCAAATATCGTCCCGCCTTCCGGGTGACGCTGGAATGTCAACCGACCACCATGGGACTGTATAATGGAGTGGCATACTGTCAGTCCAATACCCATACCATCCGCCTTGGTGGTGTAAAACGGCGTAAACAGTTTTTCTTCGGCATCATCTGCCAGACCATGGCCACGGTCAATGACCGACACTTTGACAAAGTTATCATCCAGCTTTTCGGTGCGAACATAGACACCGATACTGCGGGTCTCCATATCTCTCATCGCTTCCATGCCATTACGAATCAGGTTCAATGCCACCTGCTGGATCTGCACAGGGTCAACCTTCACATTCGGAAGCCCCTCTTCCTGCTCCAGATGAATTTCCATATGGTTGTTACGGGCGTCAACTTCGGCAAGCTTGTAGGTATCCTGAATCAACCGGTTGGGATCGACGCTGCCGAGAACATGGTCCGGTTTCTTCACAAAAGAACGAATACGGGCAATGATTTCACCGGCCCGCCGGGCCTGGGTATTGACTTTTTCCATGGCCTCGGAAAGACCAAGGTCATCGGCCAATTCCAGCCGGGCCAGCATCCTTCTGGCCACCTGGGCGTAATTGGAAATCGCGGTCAATGGCTGATTTACCTCGTGGGCAAAGCCAGCGGCCATCTCACCCATGGTGCTCAACCGGGAGACATGGGTCAGCTGCTCTTTCTGGCTTTCCAATTCATCCAGGGCCTTCTGCAGGGCTTCCTGCTGCCTTTTTTTCTCGGAAATATCCCTGAACACAACCACTGCGCCACTGGGGGCACTGTTTTCCATAATCGGCGTACAGGAAAAATCCACCGGAAACGGCGAACCGTCACTGTGCAGGAACGTGGCATTTTCAACGGTTTTACTGACACCCTTGCCCAGGGATACCTCAATCGGTGCCAGTGGCCCTGATGGGGCATCTTCACTGCCTTTCATTAACTGAATCAGGTTCTGGCCCGTCAGTTGTTCTATGGACCAGCCGGTCATGGCAGAGGCTGCCGGGTTGGCAAAGGTAATCAGTCCCAGTCGATCCAGGCCGAATATCCCTTCATTCATACTTTCCAGAATGCGGGCCTTATCAGCCTCCAGCTGTCGATTTCTCGCTGAAAGTGCCTGTTCAAGCTTATGGATTTTCAACTGGGTCTGTACCCGGGCAATGACCTCTTCCGCTTGAAATGGCTTGGAGATAAAGTCCACTGCGCCGGTTTCCAGGCCCCTGACCTTGTCTTTGGTGTCATCCAGGGCGGACAGGAAAATCACGGTTATATTGCGGGTTTCAGGGCTTTCCTTCAGCCGTTGGCAGACCTCATAACCATCCATGCCGGGCATCATAATATCCAGCAACACTAAAGCGGGTTTTGCCTTGACAGCGATCCTGAGAGCACTCTCTCCATTTTTGGCAATAAGAAGCTTATAGCCACGGCCACTGAGGGTTTGCAGTAATACCTGCAAATTGGTCGGATTGTCATCCACAAGAAGAATACGCTCTTCTTCATGCTGCTCTACAGGAGCTTCAGCCAGATACATCGTCAGCAGACCCTGATTTCAGAAGGTTCATCAATGTAAAAATAGACGGAAATAAGTGGCTTATCTTACTATAACTTCGGCTTTTATCAGAGACCTTACTGCCATCAATCACTCCGACCAATGTTTTCAACGTTGAGAATTCTTTTCCTGAGTTCTCTTATTCATGTTTCAATAGAGCTATTTCCCGTATTGATTCAATGGCGTTGAATCGCCCGTGATCATTAACTCATAACGGCCGAGTGCTTATGAAAATACTATTGATTGGTGGTACCGGGCTGATCGGCCAGGAAGTACAGCGGTTGTTCCTTGACAAGCAGATCCATTGTATCGCTCCGAAAAGGGATGAATTAAATCTGGAAAATCCTGAGTCCATTGATGCCTGCCTGAAAAATTACCAGCCAGATATCGTGGTCAACTGTGCAGGTTATAACGATCCGGTGAAGGCCGAAAACGAGCCCTCCAAATGCTTCCGGATAAACCGGGATGCCATGGCAACACTGGCGGATGGTTGTCACCGACAGCAGGCCATTCTGGTCTATATTTCCACCTACCGGATTTTTGATGGCAGCAAAAAGGAAGCTTATACCGAAAAAGATATACCTAACCCTGCCGGTGTTCTGGCCACCAGCCGATGGCAGGCAGAACAGCAAATCAGTGAGCGCTGCCCAAGGCATATCATTCTTCGTCTATCCTGGGTCATCAGCCACCGGCGCACCAACCTTTTGAAGTACCTTCTGGACCAGATCAGCAGGGAGCAAGAGGTTGCCGTGGTATCCGATCAACAGGGGTGCCCGACCCCCAGCGATGATGCAGCAAGAGTTATTGTTGCGATCATCCAGCAACTGGGCTGTGGGGCTGAACCCTGGGGTACTTATCATTACGCTGGTGCAGAGTCTATCTCTGAAAACCGTTTTGCCGAGGTGGTGATTTCTGAGGCATCGCAATTTCAGGACCTGAAAATCCGAAAACTGCGTATGGATAAATTGAACGATCGTAATGGTATTCAGGCACCAGCCAATGCAACCCTCTCCTGCCGGAAAATTTTAAGTACCTTTGGCGTTCATAATAAACCCTGGAGAGGAGCCCTCGCACGGATGATCAGAAGCTATTATGAAAGCGGTAACACTGAAATAACGTCATGAGGATAGCCATTAATGCCCGGTTCTCTTTTCTCTGCAAAACTCTTTAAGACTGAACAGCTCAGTGCCAATACACTGCAGCTGAGCTTTGAGTTGGTACAGGACGAAGGAGCGAGTTTCAATTTTATTGCCGGACAGTTTGTGCAGCTGCAGTTTGAGATGGATGGAAAACTTCATAAACGAAGTTACAGCATTGCCAACGCACCGGAGGACTTTAAGGCAACCGGCCTGCTGCAAATAGCGCTCAGCCTGGTCAGTGGTGGGGTTGCTTCCGGGCTTTTCCAGAAAGCCCCTGCCGGAACCGAACTGAATATTTCTGGCCCGTTCGGGGCCCTCACGCTGCCGGACACCTTTCCCGGACAGCTTCTTCTGGTGGGAACTGGTACGGGGATTGCGCCCTATCGAAGTATGATTCCGCAATTGAAAACGCTTAGTGATAAGGGAACAGCTGTCACCGTTGTAAAGGGTTTCAGGTATCGAGAGGAAAGCATTTACTCTGAAGATTTTGCCCAACTGCCAAACTTAAAGTACCGCACCTGTTTAAGCCGTGAGTCCACCGTCAATACAGCAAACCATGAGTATACTGGCCACGTGCAAGACCAGTTTGACGCCCTCAACCTGAACCCTGAAAACGATGTGGTTTATCTCTGCGGAAATCCGGGCATGATTGATGATTGTGTGACCCTGCTCAGAGACAGAGGGCTATCCCCCCGGCAGATCAAACGGGAAAAATACGTTTACTCCGGGCATTGATTCCGCTTTTCAGCGCAAGAGCAACCAGTCCCCAGAATAAACCAAGGCACAATCCCGTAATAACGTCGCCAAACCAGTTAACCTGCAAAACCAACCGGGCAAAAGCGTCAATCATCACCAGCCCCAAAGCGACGCTGGCCGATAGCCATTGGACTTTAAATGGACGGTTTACTGCTACCAAGGCAACAAAAGAAAACAGTACATAGACGATGACGGTTGCATGCACAGAGGGCAAAGCATAAAGATCAAGCCATATCACAGACCTGTCACTGTCTGCCAACCAGTTGATAAGCCAGACAGAGCAAACCATTAATACACCACCAAAAAGCAGACTAAACAGAGTGGCAAACCGATTAGAACGGCAAAGCCATAATAAGCCACCTGCGGAAACAATACTCAAAACAGGAATGCTGCCAATCTGGGCCACCCAGTACATCACCTTTTGCAACCAGGGCAATTGAACCGCTGTCAGCCATTGGTCAACACCTTGATTAACGCTCTCCAGCAACCCTGCCCGGTGAGCAGTAATCAGTAAGGTAAGCAGCCCTGATACCAGCACCAGATACCCGATAAACTGGGGCTTGAAGTGACGATGAGCACTGATCAGCAATGGCGGAAGCAGGATGGCAACACCGGTAATGGCTGACAACACAACCAACAATTGCTCGGGCACTTTATCATGCCACTGAAGTGCGGCTCCCGTCAGATAACCCGGAAGCAGGTAAACCGGAGACCAGGCTAGGGCGGAGAGAATATTAACGGTAAAAAAGTACCTGGGAACCATACCCATCATACCCGCTACTGCCGGTATGATAGGGCGGACAGGACCAACAAAGCGCCCGATCACAATGCTTAAAAAACCATACTCCCTGAAGAAATCTTCACCACGTTCCAACCATTGAGGATGACGATTAAATGGCCACCAGCCCCTGACTCGCTCGTGGTAATGATAGCCAAGCAGGTAACTGACCCCATCCCCGACAACAGCTCCCAGAAAAGCCCACAGGAGGATTGGATAGATAGAAACGGAAGCCGCCCCGGCAATAGCCGCTAATGCAAACAGCAGGGCCACACCCGGCAGAACAATACCCACCACAACCAGTGATTCCAGACAGGCCACCATTGCTATAGCAGGACCAATCAGGCCAGTGTTCTGCTGTAACCATATATGAATGGGATCAAAATAAGCGTTATCCATGAGTTACCGTGGCCTTGGTGGGAAATACCTTGCTATTGATCTGGACTGATGTGTTATCAGAATTAGACTACAGTTTTATTCTAATAGACTACCCGGTAATGATGACATCGGACCGTTACCAGAAATAATGCCAGATGCTTGATCGTAAACAGCCCGAACTTACCGTTCTAACCGGGCAGATTTATAAAACTCACAATTTATCAGCTATAACGGGCTGCGGGCTAATCCTTCCTGCTGGTACAGCCTGATTTGCAAAGCAGGCCTGAGCGTTTAAACTGCGCCAGTTTTACAGGGTAAAAGCGGGCCTGTTGTTACCCGATAACTCAAAGCATCAACACAATATCTACCGCCAATCTCAACAACGGTATGCAGCCAGGGAGTTACAGGATGAGTGATGTACTGGAAGAACTGATTAATCAACTGAAACTGGAACCGATTGAAAACAATATATTCCGGGGCCAGAGTCAGGACCTTGGTTGGGGGCGGGTATTTGGTGGCCAGGTATTAGGCCAGGCGCTGTCTGCGGCAAGGCAGACGGTGGATCCTGAACGTCATGTTCACTCCTTGCATAGCTATTTTCTTCGCGAGGGCGACAGCAGCAAGCCGATTGTTTACACGGTGGACTGCATTCGCGATGGCAGAAGCTTCAATACCCGCCGGGTAGTCGCCGTGCAAAATGGACGCCCTATTTTCAATTTGTCCGCATCCTTTCATGTAAACGAAAGTGGGTTTGAACATCAGGACCCGATGCCAGACGTCATACCCCCGGAAGAAGCCCTGAGCGAAAAAGCCCTGATTCAAAGGCACAGCGACCTGATCCCCAAGCCGCTGCAAAAACGACTGCTCAGCGATACCCCCATTGAGATTCGCTTTGCTGACCCGGTTGATCCAATGGCAGATGACACCAGGGCACCACATCATAAAATCTGGATAAGAGCCAACGGAAAACTGCCCGATAACCCCGGACTGCATAAATACCTTCTGGCCTATGCCTCAGACTTTCAGTTCTTACCCACCAGCATGTATCCCCATGGGGCTGCCGCTTTCCAGAAACCCGTTCAAATAGCCAGTCTGGACCATGCCATGTGGTTCCACCGCCCATTCAGGATGGATGAGTGGTTACTGCACTCTATTGAAAGCACCCATGCCAGCGGTGCCAGAGCGTTGGTAAGAGGCCAGATATTCAATCAGGCTGGAGTAATGGTAGCGTCTACCATCCAGGAGGGGCTTGTCAGGCCGATCAGGGTTCAGACCAAGGTCTAAAGGAAGAATGAACTGACCGCCCATAAACTTTTAATTGTTCGCTATTGAAACCTGGACCACCAATCAGCCCCTGCCTTTGCTGATCGGTGGTTTTTTTTGTCCGGGTGTAGTTAATCATTGGACATGGAACCATGCTCTGGATACCTGAGTAGCCAGTGGTGATTAGTACGATAGTAAATCCCCCTTGTTGAAGGTTAAAATCCCAGCCCGGATATTTCATCAACTGCCCCGAATCCAGCTGGGGGAAACCGTATTAAGGGGATACTGTGAGCTTGTCATTTCTGTTGAAGCCCGTTGTCGGTAAATTGAGGCAATACCTGCCCTGCATTTTTACACTGTTCTCGATAATCCCGGCCTTGAGTCAGGGATCCGGTTCTGCAGTCATATTGCAATATCACCATGTCAGTAATGAAACCCCGAAAATCACCAGCGTCACCCCCGAGACATTCAGGAAACATATCAACTATCTTGCGGAGAATAAGTTCAATGTGATGCCACTGGTTGATCTGGTTGAAGCATTTCGCAATAAAAAGGCATTACCGGAAAAAACAGTCGCCATCACTTTTGACGATGCCTATCTGAGTATTTACACCGAGGCATTTCCAATACTCAGGGAACAGGGGTTGCCATTTACCATTTTTGTCACGCCCGCACCGGTGGATAAAAACTATCAGAAGTTTCTCAGCTGGGCGCAACTGCGAGAAATGACGGAAACAGGTGCTACCCTGGCAAACCACACCATGAACCATGCCCACAGTGTAGAAAGACTGCCTGGAGAAACCAGGGCACAGTGGCTTTCCCGGTTCCGTCAGGATCTGGATATGACAGAAGCCAGAATCCGGGAACAAACCGGTCAAAGTGTTAAGATGTTTGCCTGGACTTTTGGTGAAACCACCCCGGAACTCAGAGTTACACTGGACGAGATGGGTTATACAGGATTTGGTCAGCAGTCCGGAGCCGCTGGTGAATATTCTGACTTCACTCGCCTGCCCCGTTTCCCCATGGCGGGTATTTATGGGCTGAATGACTTTGCCATTAAAGTCAACAGCAGGGCTCTGCCAGTGACCAGCCAGAGCCCCGACTCATCACTGATCACTCAGGATAACCTTAAGCCCGAACTGGAGCTGGCCCTGGCTGAAGGGGATTACCAGAAAAAACAGCTTAAGTGTTACGCCTCCGGCCAAGGTGAGCTGAAGGTAACCTGGCTTAATAAAGAGATGACACTGTTCAGGACACAAGCTAATAAACCATTACCAGTAGGCCGAACTCGCTACAACTGTACTGCACCATCCAACAGGGGCCGACAATACTACTGGTACTCCCATGCATGGCTCAGATTGACAGATGAAGGTAAAGCGCTGGATTGACAACACTGAATAACTGGAGCTGTTGACGTTTCGTTGCGTGCCTGCAACGAAACGTCGATAGGCTCTAACATGTAGTGGCACACGTAAAGTGGCTTATTAACCGCTCTATCAATTTAAGTGAAGTCGATGGTTTGATGAAAATAGTCTTAAAAATCAAAAAAATAGTACCAGTCGCCGTTTTTCTTCTGGCTGGGTGCACTGACCAGCAGTCTGCTACTCAAATTCAGCAGCCCCCCCAACACCTTGAAGCAGCACAGGCAAAAGCGATGCAGCTCTGCGCGGGGTGCCATGGCCCAACCGGTATTGGTACAACGCCACTAAACCCTAATCTGGCCTGTCAGAAAAAAGAATACATGGTTAAACAACTGCAATACTACCGAAACGGTGCCAGAACCACTCACCAGCCAATGAGTAATATTGCCAGGCTGATATCTGAAGAAGAAATCGAGAGTATCAGCGAGTGGTACTCAATAACCGGATGCTTATAAGTTTCTTCCAAATTGGGATGTCCCGGTGAATTAACAAAACCCGGATGCCCCCTTTAAGATCTGTTTTTCTACCCATCAGTCAGGATCTATTAAATTTTCAAGTAAAGGTGGGAACCTTAATTGCTTTTGTTGGTCTTAATTATCAAACCAACATTATAAGTGTGCTTGAAATGACCGTATCATACCCCTCTGCTGGCATTAACCCCAACGCATCAACCCCTTCTACTGATGCTTCACTGAGCCACAGTGATGAAGGTGGCAACAGCTTTGGCAGAAAAATCGTCAGCATTTTTACCAAAACCCGCATGTCCGCCAGCTCCAGTGAAGAGCATTCCGCATGGAGTAATATCTCAAGCTTTTTCAAAGGCCTCCACAGTCGGGCGGTAAAGCTTGTCAATTATGTGTCCAGACACTTGGGTGAAATGTTACCGCCCTTTTTTACCAAAACCGGAATTGGCAGTGTGGCAGGGTTCGTTATAGGCGTCTTAACCCCTGTCGGACCGCTGTGGGGGACTGTTGGCGGATTGCTGATTGCTACAGGCTGGCAACTGGGCGTTGAGTATAATAATGATCGGGATAAACCCGATTTAACCAATCTTAAGTCGTCTCAACCTTAATCGGGGGAATCTCTTTTCCTGTTTTTATTTGTCAGGCTTGAAACCCCTCCCACAGCAACTAGTTTTATATAGGTAAACGTATTTTATCTATACAGGCATGGAGCCCATCATGGAAGATCAAAACATCGAGAAACTGGCGCTGATCATATCCGCCAACTGCATTCGCCAATCCACCATTGAAGAGTGTCAGAAAAAAGGACAGATAAACGATCAACAACTGAATCAGATCAATAAAGAAATGTCTGATCGAATCTTTACCTTCCTGACTTACCTGCTGAAAAAACCGGCTGATGAATATACCGTCATGATGGAAGCAATGGCCAAACACTACCCGGAGAACTGGGAACAGCCTGAGCTGAGCCAGCTTATTCTCCAGCAACAGGCCCAGACCGCTACTTCTGCGTCAACTCAGCATTAATAACCTGTTAAGAGAACCAGCTATGCTTGTCCCTGCGCCATCATCAGGGACAAAAACAATGCCCGGCTGGAAGAGTCGATTCCATTACCGATTCAATTACCAGCGGTTTCTGGTAGGGACACTCATGTATCTTTCCATGCTTTCCCAGGCGGATACCGTCGATCCTGGTCAGCACTATAAAACGCTCACATTAACACTGGATGAATTGTTAACAGAGCTGCGCATTTCCCATGCCCCTACCCTGGAGTCCATGATCGATACCACCCAGGTCTGGCGCAGAAAACCGGGACAGGAACGGTGGGAATTACCAGGGCTGGATATATCAACAGACAAAAGGGACAAAGTCCTTGATCTGCTTGAAAAGCTTGGACTCATATCCCCCATCGGGCCATTAACCAGGCAATATGATTATGCACTGCTATTGGGAGCCACTGCCCCCGGCATGAAACGCAGGCTGGATTTGTTAACTGAGTGGTGGCGTCAGGGTGTCCGATTCAAGCGTTTGATTTTTCTGGTGGGCCAACGCCCTCTCACCCCGAGGGCTGACTACCTGGACATTCTCACCAAAAAGCCTGACCAGAAGACCCCGGACCCACTCCCTTTTACCGAAACAGAGGCGGCAATCATGCTGCATCAACTGGTGCCCATGCCAGAAGCAATGAGAGCCCTGCCGGTTGAGTTTATTGATACGCCACGAAACTGGAGGAACGGCTTCTGGCACAGGCCCAATACCCGTGACACACTCAAGCACTGGGTGAAATCAGGCCCACTACCGGGAACTGCCCTGGTTATCTCAGAACAGCCCCATGGGATTTACCAGAAAGAAGTCGTAAGACAGGAGTTGCCGGGTTTTGACATTGATCTGGCAGCAGGTCCGGCAGACCCGGCAACCAATCTGCCCATCTATCTGGATGCCCTGGCGTTATGGCTTTACAACCTGAAGCCTTTTATTCCGGGAGCAGAACAACCAGCCCCTTCAAAGACAATGATCCCCCCAGGACGGCATTAACTTCTGGGAAATTCCCAGCTGATCCAATATCCGGGCAACAATAAAATCGACCATGTCATCCACGGTTTCCGGCCGATTGTAAAAGCCCGGAGACGCAGGAAGAATAACACTCCCCATCCGGCTCAATTTCAACATATTTTCCAGATGTATTTCAGAATAGGGGGCCTCCCGGGGCACAATGATCAGCTTGCGTCGCTCCTTTAATACCACCGTTGCTGCCCGCTGTGTCAGATTATTACTTAAACCACAGGCAATGGCCGACAAGGTTCCGGTACTGCAGGGGCAAATCACCATTGAGCTCGGAGCACCACTGCCTGAAGCGACAGGCGACATCCAGTCATCCTCACCAAACACACGAATCTGTCTGGGAGCAGCACGGTAACGGTTGGTAAAAAATTGCTCAATAGCGTCCGGCGTATCACCGATCTCAAGGTCCATTTCTGTGGCCAGAACCACTTTGGCTGCCCTGGAAACCAGAACAAACACCTGCCGCTCTGCCGCAACGAGGCTTTCCAGTAGCCGAAGCCCGTACTGGGCTCCGGAAGCCCCCGTGATGGCTAATGTTACTCTTTCAGGATTTGACCGACTCATCACTTAACCTTATTTTTTCTGGAGTTTTGCTTTCAACCCACTGGCTATACGGCCATGAATCCCTTCAAACCCACCATTACTCATCACCAGCAAATGGTCACCAGCCGAGGCGGTATCAACCAGATAACGCACAATGGCTTCTGTGGAATCCATAACCGATGACTTTATCGCGCTATCCTGCACTAACTCGGCCAGTGGCCAGTCAAGCCCCTGTGGTTTAAACCAGATAACTTCCGAAGCCTCTGCGGTAGAGGCGATCAATGTCTCCTGATGCACGCCCATTTTCATGGTGTTTGATCGGGGTTCAATGATCACACGAATATTCGCATTTTCCCCCAGTTTGGCCCTCTGCCCGGCCAGAGTGGTAGCAATCGCCGTTGGGTGATGGGCAAAATCATCATAAATCCGTATACCTCCGATCTCCTCAACCATTTCCATCCGCCGCTTTACCCCCTGAAAGACAGAAAGCGCCTCACAGGCTGTATCTGGCAAGACACCGACATGGTGAGCCGCAGCAATGGCTGCCAGGGCATTGGCAACATTATGATCACCTTCCTGCTGCCAGTTCACGGTTCCGACCTCAGTGCCTTTATACAAAACCTTAAAGTGGCTGCCATCGCTACTGACCGGTGCAACTTGCCAGTGGCTATGAATGCCACCCAACTCTTCCTGTTCAGACCAGCAGCCCATAGCCATAACGGCTTCAATCTCGGGAGTACCGGCAGGATAAATAATTCGACCAGTACCCGGAATGGTCCTGACCAAATGGTGGAACTGCCGCTGGATAGCCGCAAGATCATCAAAAATATCCGCATGGTCAAACTCAAGATTATTGATAATCAGGGTTCGTGGCTGGTAGTGAATAAATTTTGAGCGCTTATCAAAGAAAGCGGTGTCGTACTCATCCGCTTCAATCACAAAAAAGGGGGTACTGCCAAGTCTTGCGGAAATCCCGAAATCTTTTGGTATGCCCCCGATCAGAAAGCCCGGAGACATACCGGCATATTCCAGGATCCAGGCCAGCATACTGCTGGTGCTGGTTTTACCGTGGGTACCGGCAGCGGCCAATACCCAGCGGTCAGGGGCTATGTACCTGGCAAAAAATTCGGGTCCTGAAACGTAGGGAAGCCCCTTCTCTAACACGTACTCTACAGCGGGAATCCCCCGTTTCATGGCATTGCCAACCACCACAAGATCCGGTGACGGGTTGAGCGCGTCAGCACCATACCCTTGAAATAATGAAATACCCTGTTCTTCCAGTTGTGTACTCATCGGGGGATAAACGTTCTCATCAGAGCCTGACACGTCAAACCCAAGCTCTCTGGCCAGCATGGCCAGACTTCCCATAAAAGTTCCACAAATACCCAGAATGTGTATGTGCATTCCCGATCTCTCCAAAAAAAAGTGCTCCAGGTTTGGGCACAGATCCTAAAGTCCCTGATACCAGAATTCTGACATTGTTTTTGCACTATGCGCAAAAGGACGTTGACATTGAAAGACCATCAGCCCATAAAATTGATACATAACAGCGCTACCAATAAACTCTCGATCGGGTATCATCTGCAATCAGCCAAAAACACAAAACAACACACAGCAACACCCGGAATTTAACCGATGACATTGAAGCACGCTTTTTACGCACAGTCTGGCGGTGTTACCGCTGTTATCAATGCCAGCGCCTGCGCGGTTATTGAAACAGCTCGTCGTTACCCGGATAAAATCGGTAAAGTCTACGCAGGGCATAATGGCATACTGGGCGCTTTGCGTGAGGAGCTTATCGACACCTCCTACGAGTCCGATGAAACCATCGGCGCATTACTCAGGACGCCGGGCGGTGCCTTTGGTTCCTGTCGTTACAAGCTGAAGTCATTTGAAGAGAGTGAAGCGGAATATCGTCGGTTAATTCAAGTCTTTCAGGCCCATAATATTGGCTACTTTTTCTACAACGGTGGCAATGACTCCATGGATACTGCCTGGAAAGTGTCCCAGCTCAGTGAAAAAATGGGGTACCCGATTACCTGTATCGGAGTCCCCAAAACCATCGATAATGACCTGGCGGTTACCGATAACTGTCCGGGCTTTGGTTCGGCGGCCAAGTACCTTGCCGTATCCACCAAAGAGGCCAGCCACGATATTGCTTCCATGTGCGATACCTCAACCAAGGTCTTTGTCATGGAAGTCATGGGACGACATGCCGGCTGGCTGGCAGCAGCTACCGGCCTTGCTGCCCGCCAGGATGGTGATCCACCGCACATTATCCTGTTCCCTGAGTTGCCGTTGGACAAAGAAAAGTTTCTCAAAAAAGTTCAGGAAACCGTCAATAACGAAGGTTATTGCGTGATCGTTGCCTCAGAGGGAGCCAAATACGAAGATGGCAGCTTTATCTCCGCGTCCACAACCGTAATTGACTCCTTTGGCCACCAGCAACTTGGCGGTGTAGCTCCGGCCCTGTGTAATATGATCAAGCAGGAGCTGGGTTACAAATACCACTATGCTGTCGCCGATTACCTTCAGCGCTCTGCCCGCCATATTGCCTCACGTGTTGACGTAGAGCAGGCCTACGCTGTGGGTAAAGCAGCGGTTGAACTGGCCGTAACCGGTCACAATGCCGTAATGCCTGCCATCGTTCGAGAGTCTGACATGCCCTATCGCTGGGCGATCAAAGAGGTAGCACTGGAAAAAGTCGCCAACTTTGAACGCACAATGCCACTGGACTTTATCAATGAAGATGGCTTCAACATTACCCAAACCTGTCGGGGCTACCTTGAACCATTAATTGAGGGTGAGGAGTACCCTGCTTACCTGAACGGCTTACCTCGTTTTGCCAGGTTGAAAAAAGTGTTTGTCGAGAAACAGCTGGATACAGCATTCGACGTGTAATGTTAACTTAAGCGTTCATTGATTAACCCGGATATTTCATAAACTGCCCCGAATCTCGCGTAGGACTTTGTCGCTCTAAGGGATTTTGTGAGGGAGCGCCGTACCGGGGAGTACGGTCGACTGAACAAAACTCCCTTAGAGCGGCAAAGGACAAGCGAGAACGGGAGCACGTTTATGAAATATCCGGGTTAAGGTCGGAATAAAACCGAAAGTCATTCCGACCTTCATTCTTCGCTACATACATGGCTTCATCTGCCGCCTTGATCAAACCGTCAGCATCACTGCCATTCTCAGGGTAAAGTGCAATACCGATACTGGTACCTACTTTTCTTGCAACATCGCCCAGTTCATGGGGTTCCTTCAGTGCCGCAAGAATTTTATTGGCAACCGTTCTGGCATCTTCCGGGTTCCTGACATCGTCCAGAACCACGGCGAACTCATCACCACCGAGCCTGGCAATCAGGTCGACTTTACGGATACAACCCTCCAGACGACTGGCAACACTGGTCAGCAAATGATCCCCTGCATCATGGCCAAGCTGATCATTGATCTGTTTAAAATGATCCAGATCCAGAAACATAACCACTGTCTTATTCTGGTAGCGGTCACTGCGATCCATTGAGGACTGCAGAAACTCCCTGAATAACGTCCGGTTAGCCAGCCCCGTCAGGCTATCATACTTAGCCATTTTCACTAGCTGGTCTTCCAGCTGTTTACGCTCAGTTATATCCTGAAAGACAAACACGGCTCCCTGAACAACGTTCCTGCTATTAACAATGGCCGCAATATTGAACTCCGCTGGAAACCTTCCCCGGCTGACGTTGATTAATTCAGATGACTGTTTAAGTGTCCCGCCCTGTTCCAGACACTCACGATAAATAGCTGACCTCTGCCATTGCTCCTGAGCTGTTTCACCCGTGGTGTCGTCCAAAAGAAACTGGCTGATATGCTGATCCAGAAAAGCTGCTTCAACGCCGCCCAATAACTCACAGGCTGTCGGATTGATAAAGGTTATCCTGCCCTCTTTATCAACCCCGACAATACCTTCTCCTGCACAGTCCAGAAGCAGCTTGTTCTTCTGGCTGATCCATTGCAGCTCCCTGGTTACCTGTTCAAGCTCCAGCCGCTGTTCCTCCAGTTGTAAAAATACTTTCACTTTACCCAGAAGTATTTCCGGAACAATTGGCTTAGGCAAATAGTCAACAGCGCCCGACTGATAACCTTTGGCCACGTAGTGATGATCTTTATTAATCGCAGTCACAAAAATGATGGGGATATTGGCCGTTTGCTTGTTACTGTGCAGCAATGTAGCCGTCTCAAAGCCATCCATGCCAGGCATCTGCACGTCCAGAAGAATAACCGCAAAATGATGGGCCAGAACTTCAGACAGCGCCTTCTCGCCAGAATCCACCTTGTGAATCTCAGCCCCCAGCGGCTTAAGTAACTTATCCATCGCCAGCAGGTTTTCCGGACGGTCATCAACAACCAGAATTTTGACTTTGCTTTTTGTCTCCATACCAGACAATCCCTGTCTTATTCCCAAAAGGTTCCATTGAT
>NZ_JBLYNS010000095.1:0-20404 GCF_049310205.1 Endozoicomonas sp. ALC013
TGATTCATACCCGCTTTGATAACAACAGATTCAGGCAGCCTGTGGAGTGACTGCTGATACATCGCTGGTTTTCATCAGACAGACACCGGAGATGGCAACTGCGATTAAGGTGATCACTGACAGCGACAGGGTACCCGCTTCAGGCAGAAAGCCGATCAGTGCACTGATCAGTGTTGCCAGCAGCATCTCAATAAAGAAAATCAGGCCCGCTGCGGTACCCATATTCTCTTTCATATGTTCAGTGGCCCTGGCCTGACAGAGCGGCATAAACAGACCGAGACCCAGTTCATAAATAGCGATACCCGCAACATAGCCGGTGATGGATTGACCATCCGTCAGCAGACCGCTCACCAGGGAAACCATGGCACCAATCATCAACAGGCTACCAGCGACCAGGGTGCTCTGGGTCCGGCTCATGTTGGCGGTCAGTTTAGGGCCCATGGATGCGCTGAACAGGTAGCTGGCAATAGCCACAGCAAACAGGTAGCCATAGGTTGCCGGAGAAATGCCTAACTGACCAATAACCACAAAGGAGCCTCCGGCAACAAACACAAAGGCTCCGGCAAATGCCGCACCGGCGGCAATGGTAAAGCGCAGGTAGCGGGCATCCGTCAGCACCGCTTTATAGCCTGCCAGCACAGAATTTTTCGATGTGGTTGCCGTGGTTGTTTCCTGCTTGTGTTCTGGCAAGAGCGTCAGTGCCAGTATCGCAATCACCGCCATGGCTGCCATCACGTAAAAGCTGTACTGCCAGTCGGCATACTCCTGCAGATAACCGCCGACAATCGGTGCTGCCATGGGAGCAATGGTCAGGCAGCCGCCAATATAGGCCAGCATTTTCACTTCCATCTGGTCACGGTAATAGTCCCGGGCCATCATTCTGGCAACGGCAGTTCCGAAGCAGCCAAAAACGGCCTGGGCAAAACGGGCGGCAATGAACAGATAGATGCTATCCGTCAGCAAAGTGATTGCTGTTGCCGCAAGGTAAAGGGAATAACCCATCAGCAGGGTTTTCTTTCGGCCCAAACGATCAGCCAATGGGCCGACAATCAGCATCGACAGGGAAAAACCCAGCATGAATAAACCAACACTCCATTGAGCGATCGCGGAGGTGGTGCCGAAAAACGCGGTGATTGCTGGCAGTGAGGGGGTGAAAATATCAATGGACACAGGTCCTACCACCGCAAACAGGGTCAGAAGAATCAGAACAAAAGCGGGGTGCTTTTCGGGAGTCAGGTGTCGCATGGTGGTCCGCTGATAAGTGGAAAAATAGAGAGATAATGCGACAGGTACGATTGATCAACAATCCGTGTTTATGCCAATTATCAGGATGTTGATCGCTGTTTATAGAGCAGACATTAATTTAATTATGATGTCTGCGCTGGTTTGCCGGTGGAACTCAAGATTGATATAAGTAGCTAACCATATGAAATCATATATTTCTGACTCCTTGTTCAGGTACTCTGCTTCGTTACAACTCCGGTCACATAGCTACGGCTATGCTCCCTCCGTTGTGCCTCGCATAGCACCTGCCCAAGTAGCCAGAAATATATGATTCCATATGGCCAGCTACTTAAGCGCAAAGGGCTGTTAAACGGATTGACTGAATTCTTGAACAACTACTCAGCGGGGCTGAACTATTTCCTGATCATAAGGTCTGAAATTGGTGACTGATCATCAGTTGATTTTTATGAGCAAAATTATCAGGTGTTCAAAAAATGATTACAGCTACTGCGCACACAAATTCACCGCAAGCAATCAGGCTTTCTGAGCTTGAGGGTGGTTCAGCTTCAGCTGCACCGGTTGATGTTAAATTCGGGGATACATTCCGGACTATACAACGGGTTTTTGAGCCGGGAATTCTGCAACGGGCCAACGATGCAATCAATATAGATAGCTATGATTTTGTTAAGGATAAATATCAATCAATACTGAAATCCAGACTTTGTTCAGAAGTGTGGCGAGGATTTGAAGACAGTCAATGTATTTTTTCTTTAATCCCTGAAGGCTATCCAGAAACCAAAGTACGCGTACAGTTTGCTCCTGATTCTCGGATTGTTAATCAGAAAAGCTTTGAGCGCCAATTAATGACCAGTGATAAGGCATTGATTGAGCTGGCAATAAAAGGTGTAGAGGTGTTGGCCGGGCAATTCTCATTGCAGGGTCAGACTGTGGAATTGTGTGCGTTGAGGATCATTCGAAATTACATCCGCAGTGACGGTTTAGTCGGAACTGCATGGTTTCGTAATAGGGGGGATTATAGCCTCGTGATGTTAATGAATGATGATTCAGTTAAAGAGGGTGGTCCTTATTACACGGGAGGAGGGCTGGCAACAGCGGAATTAGAGAGTAGAGATTGTTTTGGAATATATTATGCTACTAAGGGATCTGCTGAAGACCACCCTTTCGATAAAAACCTTGGCCATGTTTACTCAAACACAGGCAATCTTATTCATCGATTCGCTAATGCCAAATATGTCCCGGATGAAACTGAAAAGCAGCCGACTAAACCTCGGGAAAAGTATGTTGTAATGCCACCTTGGGGAAAGCCTGTTGAACAGAGGTTATTGCTAATTGTTATGACCCCCTCTTATGATACCCACCAGCCAGTGTCGCGGTTTATGTCCGTCGTGTCTGACTTATCCAGGCGAGTGCAATCCTGGGTTAATGATTAGTTGGTGAATTTCCACCCATAGTCTCTGGTTATACATCAGGTGTCAGATAATAGGCTTTCCTGTGCAGCACACCATCATCTGCGTTGCTCTGGTACGCTGTACGGGACTATTGCCCGTAGCGAGGATCGCGAGAAATTGAGGATAAAAATTCGGTGTTGTCTGGCAAACAGGCCTGGGACCTGAAAAGGCCTGAATCACAGATCTTATAAGTTAACGTCATGAATATATGTGTTATTATCACGCACTGGTGATATATCAGACTTCTGGACCATGCATGGTAGGGTTAACTTGAGTTTTCTGAAATCAACTTTGCGGTTCTTTCACCACCAGTTTCTGAAACTGAGCTGGCTGGTTTTGCTGATGGTTTTGCTGGGCCACTTTATTTTATCCTGGGCGCTGATGTGGCTGGCCGGTGAATCGGCGCTTCTGCCTGTTGATCAGTGGTTTTATTTTTATGTCACAACATCGACCACCGTCGGCTATGGCGATCTGAGTCCGGGTACTGCCTCAGGGCGGGTTCTGGCCGCGTTGTTTATTCTCCCCGGTGGCGTTGTGCTTCTCACAGGAGGCCTGGGGAAGCTGTCATCATTTTTTCTCAGGGTATGGAGTAGAAGAATGCAGGGCAAAGGGGATTACTCAGATTTGGATAATCATATTGTCATATTTGGCTGGAAGCGAAATCACACCCCGAAAATGTTGCAACTGATTTTTGGCGACAAACGTCGTGAGAATCGTAAGATACTGCTCTGTACCAGCCAGGAAATGGAGAATCCTTTTCCTGACCAGATTTTGTTTGCCCGAGGGGAAAGCCTGACGGAGCCGTCGTTTATTCAGCGAACCGGCATTGGCAATGCGGCCAGAGTGATCGTGTTCCGTGACTCCGATGATCAGACCCTGGCCACCTGCCTGAGTATTGCCGCGACGAAAACCAAAGCCCATGTTGTTGCCTGGTTTGAAAGCCAGCAGATGGTACACCTGCTTCAGTCCCACTGCCCGCAAATAGAGTGTCACAGTAATTTGTCCATGGAACTGCTGGTTCGCTCAGCCCAGGATCCGGGGTCTTCTCGTGTGCAACAGCAACTGTTATCAACATTGACAGGGCCAACACAGTACAGTGTTCGCGTGCCTGAAGATTTTGGAGGGACGACGTTTGGTCGACTGCTGGAGTTTTTTAAAATTCATCACGAAGCCATAGCCCTTGGAGTGGCGGGGTCTGCCACCGGAGATAACCTGAGATTAAATCCGCCCGGCAATGACCGGGTGACAGCCGGACAGGTTGTTTATTACCTGTCTGCTCATCGGATTCACGGACATGAAATTCAGTGGGAGCAGCTGTAGTTCCGGCGCTGCGGTAATCAACCCTAATTCTCGGTCAGGCTCCTGGCATTGAACTTGAGACCCATGCGGTATTAAACATGAATACCGCAATTTGGCCTTTTTCGATGATTCTCTCCCTTTGCCAACCTTTTGAGCCAGTAAAAACCAATCTCTTTCGATAATGCTGCAGGTTTACCAGAGTTCTTAATTGGTACTTTGGTTTTTATTTGTGAGCTATGTTTTCGCCGGGCTTTATCTTTTCAAATCAAGAGCATTAATTGATGAATAATCATGCTTTTAAGTAATTGGTGTATTTTAAACAGAAATAATAGTGAACTTTTCATCTTTTATTCGGTCTCAATAACTAAATAATCATTATGTGATTACTTCTCAATTGGGCTTAATCACTTATTTTTCTAATTTAAACAGTAATGTTTCCACTAATAACAATAAGGAGTTCTGTTATGATGCCAGCTAATGCATGCCCTGAGTCGGCCAGCGAAATCCCGGATCAGACTCATTCTCATCCAACAGTTGGTCAGGTTGATCCATTATCCCAAGGTGTCCATTCTGCGACCTTTACCTCGCAACAATCACCTTATGGACCCATGGCTGCAGGTCACACTGTCAGGGCTGTCCCCCCTGAGTCACACCTGGGTGAACAGCAGTTTGACCCTGAAGACCCCTCTAAAGTGCCTGATGATCAGGTCATCGTTGGACGCCAGCCTCGTACTCTATCTTCCCTTGAATGGCTGGGTGATAGGATTAAAAAGGGGTTTGCCAGTCTGTTCAGATCGTTCAAAATGATGGGGATTCTCTTCAGTATCTATTGGCATGGTGGCAGTATAGAGAGCTTCCAAAACGCTGCTGCTAAAGCCCGGGGGGGGATTCTGGTAAAGGCAATTCAGTTTGCATGCAGTTCTCCCTCAATTGCCCAAGATCTTTTTGGTGATGACCATGAGCAATTTACCAGGACTTTATCTCACGTTGCCACCAGCAATAAGCCAATGACCGAGGCAGAGCTGATTCATTGCCTTGATGAAGCGGGTATTGATTACAACCCGGAGCGATTGAATGAAAGGCGTAATCTCGGTACCGGTTCAATTGGTGAGGTCAATGAGATCATCCTGAAAAACGGAGAGAGTCTGATTGTCAAGACCGTTTCCGAGTCAAGTGAAACCAGGGTTTACTCTGATTTACGGGTTCTCAGGTTCGTGCTGGGGCTGGTTACCTTCTTTGCACCGAGTTCAATTGGTAAAGGGACCAAACATGCTATTTTCTCATTCTTTGACAGTGTCAAGGAAGAATTGAATCTGATCACTGAGGCCAACAGAACACGGCAACAGGATTTTGCTTTCAAGGCCGTTGCACAGCAGCATATATTTGATATTCGGCAAGACGAATTACCGGATTATGCATATAAGCTGCCTTCCCGGCCAATTGGGTTCACTATCCAGCATCCTGTCACTGGTACGGTTTTGCTACAGCTTCCGGTTAATTTTAAAGTTCCGGCCGTTGATGGTAATACTGCCTCTCCCCATGCCCTGGGCATGGAAAAAATTGATGGGGTTACGTTAACTGAAAATGACCAGCCAAAACTTCGGAGTCTTGCGGCAAAGTTATTTAATATCGATGAGACGAATATATCGGACGATCATCTACTCGCCTTCAGGTTCAGTCTGAAAAAACTGGCATTCCAACACTGGTTTTACTGTTATGCCCAAACGGGATTTTTTAATGCGGATATGCATGATGGTAATGTCATGGTTAACGTTGAGGATGGCAGACTGAACATTTACTTTATTGATCTGGGTAATGCTCAAAAAGTCTCGAGGGATGCGGTAAAAGCCACCTATACCATTCTTGGCGCGATGGAGCAACTCCGTGAAGAGTCCGGTGTAGCCAGGAGAAGTCACTATGCAGATCAGGTAGTTCAATGTATGCAAGCTTTGAGTGAGTATGAACCTGATAAAGTAAATTGGGGTAAGCTGAAGCAGGAGGTCCTGAATCTGATGCCCTATCGTGGAGAGGGCAAGATTGATCAAAAAGTCATTGACCTGTTTAACAGAGCCTATAAGTGTCATGTGAAGATGCCAAAAGAAACTGTAGCGTTGTTCAGGGCCAAGATATTAATTAACTCCCAGACCACTATGACCGATGAAGCAAGAAGGTCGCTGGACAGAATGGTGCCTTCATTGATCAAACTGCTGGGCAGTGATGCCAGTTCAAGTGTGCCTCCCGGAAACATTGCTGGTCAAAATGCTCTGCTGATGCTGATACGGCAGCTTCCAGAATTACGTCAACAGCTGATTGAACTAATGAGCACCATTCCAGCAACTGATGAGCAATTGGAATATGCAGCGTCTCAATTACTCTCAAAAATACACTTACCACCTGATGAATTCAGACGTGAGGTTGATGAATTAATTCGGCAATGGCAGATGCAGATGCCGCCTGCTCATCCCGAACAGACGCACAGTCATGCTGGGTCCAGCACTGCATATCCACCACCGGTGCCAGGTTAGAGTTAATTGGCAGCAAACCCGGAGTTATCAGGCTTAACCGGTAACCGATAATTCGGCAACCGGTATTAGCCTGAGTAACTTCCCGGCCTGAGACAGCGAAAGAGTTATTGAGTCAGTAGCTTCTCCAGTTGTCTTGACACATGATCCGGAGAGGTGGTTCTTCTGGCCATCAATGAGTACATGGCTGGCACCACAAACAGGGTTAACAGGCTGGAGACGGTAACACCGGCAAAAACCACGACCCCGATAGAGAACCGGAACGCTGAACCGGCCCCTGAGGCCAGCAGCAGAGGATTGGCACCAACCACCGTGGTAAGAGCGGTCATCAGAATAGGGCGCAGCCGCAACGCTGATGCTTCAAGTACTGCCTCGTTAAAGGTCCACCCCTGATCCCGAAGCTGGTTGATAAACTCCACAATCAAAATGCCATTCTTGGCCGATAATCCGATCAGCATGATCATCGCCAGCTGGCTGAAAATATTCAGGGTCATGGCGTATTCCGAGAACAGTTGGCCAACAGAGCCTTCCATAAATATGATGGGCACGAAGGTCATCACCAGAACCACCGTGGTTGCCACCACGGCAAAGCTCACCTCCCGGGCACCTTTCCAGGCGGCGACAGGGGCGGTTCGCCACGCTCCAGATGCTGGTGGATATTTTCCAGCACCACAATCGCATCATCCACCACCAGACCAATGGCCAGCACCAGCAGCGTCAGCAGGTTGATGGAGTAGCCCAGCAGGTGGATAACGATAAACGCACTGATCAGCGACACTGGTACCGTAACGGCCGGGATCAGGGTGGCCCGCACATTGCCAAGAAAGATATAAAGCACCAGCACCACCAGGGCAATCGTCATGGCCAGGGTGGCATACACCTCATCAATGGCGGACTGGATATAAATGGAAGAGTCCCGCGTGGTGGTCATATAGGTGCCTTCCGGCAGGAAAGGGGTGAATGCATCGATCTCATCTTTCACGTTCTGAATCACTTCCAGCGGGTTAGCCTGGGAAAGTGGCACAATGCCAAGGCTCAATACGTTCCGGCCATTGGCTTTTGCCAGTGTCTCGATCTCTTTGGCCTCGGTACGGATGGAGGCAATATCTGCAAGATAGACTCTGCGGCTGCCCTCCTGACGAATCAGCAGACGACGGAAATCGTCAATGGTGTTGTAGTCACGGTTTAACCGGACGGGCAAGGTTCTCAAACTGTCGGTTAATTCACCGGCAGGCAGCTCGACATTGTCACGACGCAGGGCGCTGCGGACATCGCTGGTGGTGATTTGCCGGGCCGCCATGGCCCGGGCATCCAGTTCAATGCGCATGACATATTCCCGGGCACCCATAAGGTCAACGGAGCTGACGCCATCGACCAGGGAAAGCCGGTCCTGCAAGGTGCGTTGCGCATAGTCAGTGAGTACAATCAAAGACATGGTGTCACTTTGCAGGCTGACATTGAGAATGGTTTCGCCACTGCCATCGTTCTTCCAGACAATGGGTGACTCGGCTTCATCCGGCAGACGCCAGATAACCCGTGACATGGCTTCCCGGACATCATTGGCTGCCGTTTCCATATCCCGGTCGGGAGAAAACTCGATATTAATCCGGGACGTCCCATTACGGCTGGTGCTTTCAATAAAGCGCACCCCTTCAATACCACCGAGCTGGTCCTCAATGACATTGGTGATCTTGCTTTCAATAACCTCGGCAGAAGCCCCGGCATAGCCGGTATACACCATCACCGTCGGTGGGGTAATATCCGGCAGCTCCCGAACCGGTAACATCTGGAAACAGATAACCCCGAAGGTAATCAGCAGCAGACTGACGACAGTGGCAAATACCGGTCGTTTGATGGATAAATCAGACAGTATCATGGTTACAGCAATCCATTGGCAGCGGCATGTGTGACCGGGTTGGCAGAGAGAACAGACGGTTCTTTCTCAAGCACAGTTACCCGGCGGACATCGGTGACTTTTACCGCACCTTCATTCACTACCCGCTCGCCTTCCACCAGTCCGGATACGACAACGATGAACTGATCAATGGTTTGCCCGGTGGTAATGGTCCTGCGTTCCACCCGGTTTTGCTCATCAATCACAAACACATAACGGCGGTTACCGTCATACAGGATGCTGCGGGAAGGCACAACTAATCGTTGTTGCTGGTTCGGGCGCTCAATAGAGGTACGCATCAGCATACCCGGGAGAAGCTGTGACTCAGGGTTATCCAGCAGGGCCCTGACCTGAAAGGACAGATTGACCGGGTCAATCCGGGGGTTAATGCTGTTGATGGTGCCGGTAAAGGTTTTTCCGGGCCAGGCATCGGTGGTAGCTGAAATACGGGACCCTTTGCTGTTGATCAAAGCTTCCATATAGTCCAGTTGCCGCTGGGCATCCTCAAAGGCAATTCGCGCCTGGGCGGTGATTGCCTCCTGCTCACGGTCATCCAGTTCAACCAGCAGCTGTCCTGATTTGACATTCACACCATCGCGCAGATGCAGGGCAACAATACGGCCATTGATTTGCGGGGCAATGTCAACGGACTGGTTGGCTTTCAGGTTTCCCAGCGCCATCAGATTCTGTTGCAATGTGGTGGCCGTCACTGGAAAGGCCGTTACCGTAGGAGCCTGGCTTTTTGCCGCTGTAGCGGAAGCGACCTGGGAAAAAGCTGCCAGGCAGGTCAGGGCAACCAGCAGGATTGCCCGGGATTTGGTGGTCGCTGCCCGAGCCAATACCAACCCCGGTTGGGTGAAGAGAGAGTTTGCTGTCATGACCCGGAGGTCTCCTGCCTGTGGGAATAAGGGACATCAGAATTTGGCGGAAGTCTGACTGAATTCATTAATGGGGGGATTATATCGCTAAAAGGTTCGATGATACCCTGACGATTACGATAACTTTTCGTAATTTTGAGTCCATTCAAAAGAAAGACCAACGTCAGTTTCGGCTGCCCTGGTTTTTGCGTCAGGAAGACTGCCCCCAGCTCTTTCAGATTCCGCATTACAAGTCAATTTCCTGTGAATTCAGGGATTTCAGAAATACTAATTTATCTCTATTAAACCATGCTGTTGATTCACAACTCCATCCGGGAAGATCAAAGTCTTGTGTACAATGTACAGCATCAAAATCAATGGCCACACGTTCCCAATCTATATAATTATCATTTTCTGAATGAGTGTATTCTTTTAATAAGTGTTCATACTTTTCGTATGAGTCAATATGAAATATATTTGCTGTATCTGAAACCTGAAATTGAGCCGCAGTTTTGCCTAAGAAAATGTGCATACCGTTATTTCTACACCACTCTATCCAGGCAGTTGTGTTTTTTTCGGTTTTGGTTTCTTCGGTTGCAGTTTCCTCGGTTGCAGTTTCTTTTTTTAGAGTACTTGTCCAAAAAGTATTTTCAGGTTTATCTCTCGGCAATCTTAGCCATAGTGGAAAATTCTTACCCAGAGGTTCGGAGTTAAACTGAATACTGGGGTCATTTTTTACTACCTTCCTGCTAGAAAGCAATCGTTGCATATCAAACTGCTGATCACGTCTTGGTATGAATACTTGTGCTGAATGATAATTATCATATATTGAGGATGGCTCTGAAAGGAAAGCCGCACTATGTAAACTGGTTAGCTCACTAGACTTCGCAGGAGATAAATTCATAGTAAGTTCCTTGTGTTTACGTTTATGAGTGTTTATTCACAATGAAAGTTCAAAAAGTCATGGATAAAATTCAAATTATGAAAAGCAGAAAAGCAGAAAAGCAGAAAAGCAGAAAAGCAGAAAAGCAGAAAAAGCAGGGTTCAGGTCTGGATTTTTGAAGGAAGAAAACCGGGGTCAAAAAAAGTGGGAAAGCAGGGGGGGGGAAGGTCCTTCATTTTTACCCTGATTTTTACTCCCTTTGGATCATTTTCTGCGCTGCTGCTATTTTTTCTTCTGTCCAGCGACCTACCTGTGTTGTCAGGCTACGCTCTTCGTCGGCAAGCTCAAGGAGTTCTCCATAGTCTTCCCATGTGTCTTCATTAACAGCATCAAGCTCATCGTAGGTTTTCCTGACGGTCTGCAGCCGATCAAGGGCCTCGCTTTTCCTGGTCACGAAATCCTCCAGTAACTGTCGTTTCTCGCTGTTATCCGGGTCTGGATGTTTGCCACTGCCGCCTGTTTTTGAGTGTTGTAATAAGAGCTGAAAGGCAAGAAGATCGCCCTTACCCATGTCGAGCCTGACTTTCTGGTCTTGCCAGGGCTCCTCAACGGCAAAATGACGGACGATTCTGGTATGTAAACTACCAAACAGTTCCAGCTTCTTAGTGTTGTCCAACGCGTTATTGTTCAATAGCAGCTTTTCACAACTATCCAGCCGTAGCAGTGCATCGTTCAGCTTCTTCTTTCTCGTCTTCTTCTTATAGCCGGGCAGCTGTTGTTGTTCGAAGAGAGCAACGGTTGCTACCACACTTTCATGCCTGTATTTCTCTTCATTGTTCAGCGGTGATGCCTGAATGATGGTTTGCAGTTTATAAAAGGCGTCTATGCTCAAGTCAGCAGCGCTGTCCCGCCACTCTTTGCTGCGGCACTGTGTCAGAAATAAATGGAGCTCGATACGGAACTTCTGGCCTGCAGCTGCTTCGGCCCTGGCAAGCGCTGCGAATTTCCTCTGGTCGGCAGGGGACTGTTTACCCATATCCCCTTTTTTCTGCCGCCATTCTGTTATTGCCGTTTTTGCCTTTTGCCATTGCGTTTTGAGATCTTCCAACTCATCAAGCGCTTCTCTGGTCGGATTTAGTTCGATATTTTTCAGCCCGATCTGTCCGGAGTTATATTTGTCTTTTCGCAATGAGTTAAGCTCTGTTGTGCCCAGCGATTCCTCTGCTGCTATTACCGATTCCATAGTCTGCGTCTGGTACCCGGAATCATTGGTACCTTCGAGGTCTGCCAGCTGGCCAGCATACTGCTCCCTGATATCCTGATACAGGGTGTCAACACCGGTTGACTCAGCGGCTTGCCATGTCTCCGTGGTCGCTGTGGGCAGGGTATTGCCAGATCTGGTAGTGACCATGGTCAGGCTTTCATCGGGCATCTGACCGCTATTGTCAACCGGCAGCTCCGGTAATGGTCTTTTGTATTGCTTAAGAGGAGGCAGTCGCTGACGATTGCTTTTCATTGGCGTCTGCTCACTATGTTGGACAAGTAGTGGCAGCGGCCTTCTGGGTTTTTCCGAGGATGGTTGGTTATGTTTACCGGGCGGTGGTGGTAGCGGCCTGCTATTATTCGACACGGTATGAGAGGTGGGGGTGTCACTATTGTCACCCGGTGGCTTTGGCAGTGGCCGTTCAGGGCGTATTTGGTGACCGGATCCCTGTTGTTTATCAGGTTGCTGTACTTTCGGACTGCTTACGGGGGTGGTGATTTCGACTTTCCTCTGCCGGAGGAGAAACCCCGGCACCTTTGAGATCACAAAAGCTTTTGCGGCCTTTGCGGCCTTTGCGGCCTTTGCGATTTGTGTAGCCCATACCGATACAGACTCAGTCGGTTCATGGACCGATATCTGACGATCGTCGAATCTTGCTGTGTCGGCTTTTTTGTGCTGTTTGTCATTGTCGTCAGACTTATGGATGCCGGGCTGGACGATGTGTTGAGTGGTAGAATTGTTGATTTGTGGCATAAAGATCCAGTCCCCTTGTGCCTGATCTGCAACCTGTTACCTGTTTGCCATATCCGTTAAGGCAGTTTGCATGGTTATCGACGATTGTCTGAGATAATCCATTTGGAAGTAGTTATGATTACACTGTTGAGAGACGTTGAAAATGTCTTGATGGGCGCAACAAAGAAACTGTCCCCGGACGATAAAAATCTGCTCAAGGCAGCCGAGGATGGTGACCTGGCATCGATGAAGACATTGTTGGAACAGGGGGCTGATATTGAGTCCAGGGGCCGGTATGGCGAAACTCCGCTGTTTCTGGCGGTAACTTCGGAAAAACCGGAAGTTCTCAACTGTCTTCTGGCTGCGGGTGCCAGCGTGAATGTCCGCAATCCTTCAGGTCAAACTCCGTTGCATAGAGCCCGTAGCGGGGAGACTGTGCACCAGCTTCTGGCTTGGGGAGCTGATATTGAGGCCAGGGATAATTGCGGAAACACGCCACTGTTCCAGGCTTGTTCTAAAGCCGATCTGGAGATGTTAAAGGTATTTCTCGATGCAGGTGCCTGCGTTAATGCCCGCTCTGATTCAGGCCGGACTCCGCTGCACAGAGCCGGTAGCGGGGAGGTTGCGAAAGAGCTTCTGGCCCGGGGAGCCGATATTGATGCCAGGGATATGAATAAAGCAACGCCACTAATTTATTCGATCTCCATAAACGATACACTGGAGGTATTCAAGGTGCTTCTGGCTGCCGGTGCCAATATTGATGCAGCTGATAAATATAAACTGACATCATTGCACCATGCGGCTAGCGAACACTGTTTCGACTTGAATTATCTGAAGCTGCTTTTGTCCGAGGGGGCTAACCTTGAAGTCAGGCAAGACAACTGCACACAATGGACCCCGTTACATTTGGCAGCAAAAAGTGGTTCGGGCAAGAAAGTACAACTATTGGTGGCTGAGGGTGCCAACTGTAAGGCGCGAGCCTGGAATAGGTGTACACCGCTGAATTTTGCCAAGGGCAGAATTCGCAACTTGAAAGTCCTGTTGGCCGAGACTGGCAGGTTTGACAACATCAATCGGAATAATGAGCCAGATAATTTTCAACCCCAATCACTTCAGGTCTGCGCCCGGGCCTCTATCCGCTCGCGCCTGGTTGCACACAGTAAAGAAACGGGACAACCGTTGTCGAAATCGGTGCCGATGCTGCCGCTGAAGCCGCTGCTGCCGCTGCTGCCGGTGGATAAGCCACAGCTCAAAGACTATGTGTATGCGCCTTTGATGGGAAACCTTATTTTTGATTAGCAATATGGTAGGTCTGACACCATCACTGCTGTTGCAGTGCTAATAGAGTCTGGCCGAGGTTGACTCTGGAGCTGGGAGCCAGTAACGGGTCTTGAAGCTTTAATCCATTCAAAAGAAAGATCAAAGCCAGTTTCTGTTTACCTGGTTTTTTCGTCAGGAAGAATGCCCCCAGCTTTTCCAGATGCCATATTACAAGTCAATTTCTTGTGAATTCAGGGATTTCAGGAATACTAATTTATCTTTATTGAACCATGCTGTTGATTCACAATCCCAACTGGGAATACGAAAATCTTGTGTACAATGTACAGCATCAAAATTAATGGCCACACGTTCCCAGTCTACATAATTATGAACTACTGGATGAGGATATTCTTTTAATAAGCATTTATATTTTTCATTTGAGTCAATATGGAATATATTTGCTGTTTCTAAAACCTGAAATTGAGCTGCAGTTTTTCCTAAAAAGGAATTCGAAGGGTTTACTCTACACCACTCTATCCAGGCAGTTGTATTTTTTCCGGTTGTGGTTTCTTTTTTTAGAGTAGATGTCCAAAAAGCATTTTCAGGTTTATCTGAAAACACTGTGATCCCTGATAAAAAATTCTTGCCAAAAAGTTTAATGCTCAACTCAGCTGTGGAATCATTTTTTATTACTTTCCTGCTAGAAAGCAATCTTTGCAAATCAAATGGCTGATCACCCTTTGGTATAAATATTTGTGATGAATGATAATTTTCGCTTGTTGAGGATTGCTCTGAAATGAAAGCAGCAGTATTTGATGTGGTTAAATCACTGGGCTTAACAGTAGATAAATTCATAGTAAGTTCCTCGTGTTTTTTCTTATGAGTATTTTTTTACAATGAAAGTTCACAAACTCATGGATAAAATTCAAATCATTATTGCTCATGCCATAAGCCTGACTACACTTGCCGTTTGTTGAGCATTTTTGCTCCGGGGCTTTTTGCTTATTGTCTCTTGCCCAGTCTCTTTCTATCTGTTGCTGGTGCGGTTGTCGACACCACCGCAGTGAACTCTTCTGTTGTAGCCTCCGGTCAAGGTGGCAGGGCAGGCGTCGGTGCCGGGCGGGTTCTCCTTGACCTGGCCACTGTTGCCAACACCACAGCCGTGAACTGTCATGTGGAATCCACAGGTTCTGGTGGGGGCGCAGGCATCGGGGCGGGCCTGATCAGACATAAGTAGCTAACCATATGGAATCATATATTTCTGACTCCTTGTTCAGGCACTCTGCTTCGTTACAACTCCGGTCACATAGCTATGGCTATGCTCCCTCCGTTGTGCCTCGCATAGCACCTGCCCAAGTAGCCAGAAATATATGATTCCATATGGCCAGCTACTTAGCGCTGTATCGGAAACGATTACCAACACCACCGCGCTGAATTGTACCGTGTTAGCCTCGGGCAAGGAGGCAACGGCGGGTATCGGGGTGGGGGATATTGATTCCGGTTAGAGTTAGGTCGTAAAAAATAACCTTCATGCATCCTTGGTGCTTCTTTAATCTTAGGGCCATTGCATGGTCACCGGTTACTGCCGTTGAATAGCGAGACGATCTCACCAGATTCGGTGGGCAGGAACAACGAACGCGGTGGTTGGTTGCTCGAGAGAGCGTGTTTTTATAAAGGGCAAGAGTGCTTTGCGATGTAAGTTTCTTTTTGATAACCACATGATTTTTGGCATCAACACCATGTAGCTGGAAACTCTTTTTACTCAGATCAATTCCGAGGAAAGCTACCTGACCTTTTTGATTAGTTCCTGATTTGTTTTGCGTGCCCGTGGTTCACTCCGTTTCTTATTCTGAATGATGTTCCGCAAAACTCATTCTATCTTGGCTCATTTGAAGTGGTTTTGGGAGCGGGGCGGACGATTCCGTTAGGTCTTGAATCCATTCAAAAGAAAGACCTAAGGCAGTTTCGGCTTCCCTGGGTTTGCGTCAAGAAGAAAGACCTGACGCCCAGCTTTTACAAAACGGAATTTTTAGACCAATTTTCTGCCACTACATGGATGCAGGAGCCGGAGCAACACAGGAGCAGTTGCCGCTTAGTGCAGTCTATTCTCGGACAGCCACCTTGAGGTTATTACCGACCTTGTGCTTTTTGCGCCTGCTTTCTGGAAGGGTTAAGCGAGTTAGACACGGTCAAAAACCATACTCTTTCTGATAATTTGGCCAACTTCCGCAGTAATTACATTTACCTTTGGCGTAAAAGCTAACTGCAGTTTTTCTTTTTTACGGGCCTCCCTGGCGGGGTTCAACCAATTAGCCAAAGAACGCATCTGCGCATCATAATGATTATCAAAATTCCGATAAACATACGCCAGAGAGCTTAAATAAGCGGCCACATTGAGGCCTGCGGATGAGCCAGGCATGATGTCAGGGTGAACCTTGAGTTTATCCAGGGCTGCTTCAAAGCTGCCATAGATATCAACAGGTATAAAGCTTTTCACCTCAGGGTAATCACGGTTCAGATAATGGCGCAGACCTTTCAATAGCAGCTCAGCGGCTTTTTTTTCATCGCCAATAAGATGAAAGCCCCAACCCGCAGAATGAAGAATCCATATATCATTTGGAAAAAACTGACAGGCTTCCAATGAAAGACGCTCGACAGCATCCCGGTATTTATGAGGAACGTGATAATAATCCAAAAATAGCTCATTCAACTCTCTCCAGTAATCCCGCTCATTGTTTTTGCTTGCGGGCTCTGAAGAACCGGTTTTCACTGCCCGTGAATGCACAGCATGAGCAGTGTCTTGTTTGAGTTTTATTGCTGGGCAAGGTGGATGGCAGGATTGAGCAGGTTCTGTTTTTTCTCTACGTCGAGAGCCCGTTGTACGAGCGTCTGCCCCCCGTTTAAGTCTGTTTTTTCTATTACCTTGCTGCGGTTTACTGCGGCCGACTTTAGCTTGTGGTTGAATATCAACACTGACATCCACCTCATCTTGCCCTGGAGATTGATCAACGTTCTTAAGATCATCCATCCTGGTCATGAGCATCATCGTAGCAACAGCCTTGTGCTCATAGAACTCTTCTCTCCATTTAATACCTTTATCTCTGTAATAATCCGCAGCATTTATACAGGCATTATATACCGCCTCGTTATCACCCATTTTTTCCAGGCAACGAATCAATTCTTCAAATACCGGAACTTGATTTTCTCCACTGACCAGGGACTGATAAATAGAGCTGGCTGTATCAACAGCACCGTATATTTCTTCACACCTGGCCTGCATATAGTTTTTCAATACACCTGCTGAAGGCTGCAGAAAGGAAAAGTATTCGTAACATTCAATTAATCGTCGTGCATCGTGCTCAGATTTTTCCAATACACAAACTGTTGCAGTATGCAACAACTGCAACAGCCCATAACGCTCAAAATCATCAGAAACACTAATGACTGACTTATGTTGAAATATCTGACAACTCTCTTTTACGTAGGAAATCACCAGTTCCGTGTTAACCTCTTTTCCGATCAGCAAATTGAAATGTAACGTCTGAATCTTGATTACATCAAGCTTACCCCCATAGGTTTTCATCAGCAGAAATTCTTTTTCCCTTTCACTTAAGTGTGGCAATTGACCAAAACATTTCAAAGCTACTTTTACCGGTAGCTCCGGGCTAAAGTAGGGTGCACAATAATGACTGCCATCAACATTAATGCAGCTGCAGATAATATTTAACGTAAAATACGATTCCCAAATTGAATACCATTGTGGGAAAGATGATATCTTCCCCATATCGTCCTTGCTAAGTATAATCCTGAAAATTAGCTCGACAATTTCTCCAATCTCATGCTTGGCGGCAACAGTTATTGGTAATTTCATAGATTGAGCCTTGTTGAGTAGCGCAGCCGTGATGGGCGTAACCCTGCATACGTTCATGGCTTTAAAATGTTCTCCATACACTTTTTGCATAATACATAACATGCAATTTATAAAATTATCAGGGCTGTAAAAATCAGACAATATCTCAAGAAGACTAGCAATGTCTTGTTGTCTTATTTCTTCTTTAGAATCTAATGTAAGAGAAAAGAGCTTGTTTGTAATAAGCTCCAGCTGTCTTAACTTAAAAAGATTTTCAACTTTTAAGTCATTCTTTATTTGCCTAAGTTGAGAAACGGTCATTTTTTTTCTGGAAACAGAACCAATTTTTTCATCATTAAACGTCGGACCTTTTTCCAAAACACGAATAGCTTTTACAAGAAGGAGATATTCCTGAGATCTGGCATCAAAAAAAATAGAGCTAAAGCCTGGAGAGCCAAGGTGATTAGTAGTAACTTCAGGCTCTACAGTACGCGTTGAAAGACTATCAGAAGCAGGATGAGCTGGAACTCCTTTTCTTTGTGAAGGAGTGTCAAGCGTTTCAGACGTACTATCCCCGGTAACTGAGGATGCATATTCAGAATGAAATAAATTACACTTCGAGGAGATCATAATTATTCACCAAATCAATAGGAGCCTGTCAAAAAAATAGGAGCCTGTCAAAAAAATAGTCTCGTCAGTAAAATCCGTGCTCACAGAATATAATATGTCGACGAATCTGATGTATAACATCAAAACTGATTTATTATTTGTGGAATCTTGACAAGTAGTAGAGGAGCAGGATTAACCTGCGCAGGAAATAGGACACCTAAGCAGGAACAGGACAGGAAATAGGCCCCCCATTTTTGGCCTGCATGCCTCGCCGGAAACTGTGTTTGTGGCTTTCCCGGATAGTCCGGAAGGCAAACTGGGGGTAGCGCGTTTCAAAGCGGAGTGTTGCCTGAGGGGCCTGCCGTTGAAAGGCCGATGGATCACACCGGATGAGGTGGTTACAGCTTTCCCGGATAGCTCGAAAGGCAAACTTGGGATAGCGCACTTCAAAGTGGCATGCTGCTTGAGGCACCTGCGTTGAATAGCGAGACGATCTCACCAGATTCGGTGGGCAGGGATAACGAACGTGGTGGTTGGTTGCTCAAAAGAGCGTGTTATTATAAAGGGCAAGAGTGCTTTACGATGTAAGTTTCTTTTTGATAACCACATGACCTTTGGCATCAACACCATGTAGCTGGAAACTCTTTTTACTCAGATCAATTCCGAGGAAAGCTACCTGACCTTTTTGATTAGTTCCTGATTTGTTTTGCGTGCCCGTGGTTCGCTCCGTTTCATATTCTGAATGATGTTCCGCAAAACTCATTCTATCTTTGCTCATTTGAAGCCATTTTGGGAGTGGGGCGGGCCATGTTATTAGGTCTTGAATCCATTCAAAAGAAAGGCCTAAGCCAGTTTCGGCTTCCCTGGCTTTGCGTCAATAAGAAAGACCTGCCCCCCGGCTTTCTGACCCCCAGCTTCCTTGGTTGACATAAATAAATAGTGAATGAGTGGTGAAAGGTAGGAACTTTTATAAGAAAGCATGGTCTTAAGTTTTAATTCGATAATTCATTAATTCAATGGATAGACCAACTTCTTCTCAATTAGGTCCAGCCTCTAATGGCCTTTCTAATATTCAGGGCATGCCTTTAGCTGAATCTGGTGCAACAGGTCAGGCTTTCTCCAGAATGGTTACAGAAGTTGGACAACCTGTAACTAACCATGACATGACTGACCGATCTACAAGTTCAAATAATGAAGGGTATTTAAATCCTGAAAAAAAATGCTTGAAAGATTTCGCTGTACAAAATCAAACTGCCTATGAAGGTTCTCCTGCAATTCCAGTAGCTATACCACTGAAAAATTATCAGGTTGCAGAATATGACCCTGAAAATAATACTTTTTCAATATACTCCTTTACAAAGGGTGTTCAATCAACCTCGCAAAACTCGACAGATGTTGATACTAAACTTAATCCACCTATTCAAATTCCTGATCAAGATGGCATTGGTAATTTCTCTAAATCCACAGCGTCGATTGCGATTATTACCCCACGATTGAAAAGTGAACATCTTCAACAATATATATCTCCTGCGATTCAAGCCGAAGAAGCTATTGATGAAAATTCTTCACATATTGAATGCCAAAGGGAGCTTCGCAAAGATCCCGTTTACGCTGAGCGCCAAAGGGAGCGCCAAAGGGAGCGCCAAAGGGAGCGCCAAAGGGAGCTTCGCAAAGATCCCGCTTACGCCGAGCGCGAAAGGGAGCGCCAAAGGGAGCGCAAAAGGGAGCTTCGCAAAGACCCCGCTTACGCTGAGCGCGAAAGGGAGCGCAGAAGGGAGCGCTACCAGACAGATTCCGCTTACGCCGAGCGCCAAAGGGAGCGCCAAAGGGAGCTTCGCAAAGATCCCGCTTACGCCGAGCGCCTAAGGGAGTACCATAGGGAGCGCCAAAAGGAGCTTCGCAAAGATCCCGCTTACGCCGAGCGCCAAAGGGAGCGCCAAAGGGCGCTTCGCAGAGATCCCGCTTACGCCGAGCGCGAAAGGGAACGCCAAAGGGAGCGTCGCAAAGATCCCGCTTACGCCAAGCGTCAAAGGGAGCGCAAAAAGCAGTATCGTCAGTCAGTCAATTCAGCTAAAACTCAGGTGATTTACCACTGACGGGAAAAGGTCAGGTCAACCTGGTTGTTATTGAACTTGCCAATGAATTCGGCATTTCTTATGAGTATGCAAGTGCAGTTCTGACTGAGACTGATTTCTTGAAGTTGTGTCTTGAGGCAATACCTGAAGCTTTTCTTGAATTGCTTTCAAGTCGTTCATTTTTGTTGTTAGTGGGTTCAATAATTCCGTTGTATGGTTTGCCAATCCTGAGAGATTATTTTCAGCAACAATTTTATCCAGGTGATTCTGTGGCTAATGAAGAAACTGAAGTGTTAATTTCTATTCAATAACATGAGTTTTTGTCTCATCAGCACCATCTTACATTTCACTCATTCATTGACTCATCGCCCTCAGGGCTTCCTGCAGGGTTGGCATTAAGCTGTTGTTGCAGGAACTGAACCACCTTATGATGGCCCTTTTGCCTGGCGATGGAAAGTACGTCCGC